>WLEN01000019.1 GCA_009704225.1 Actinomycetota bacterium
AGAACAGAATGGCGGCCAACGACAGGGCCGCGGCGAGAGGGTTTGCGACAAGTGTCAACACGGCGAGAGACGCCAACCCGATCGTGAAGGCAAATATGAGCGCCGATCGTGGACTCACCTCGCCCGTGACGATGGGGCGGCCTTTGGTTCGGGCCATGAGCGTGTCGATGTCGCGGTCGATGTACATGTTGAACGCATTCGCAGAGCCAGCGCTCAGTGCTCCTCCCACGAGAGTTCCGAGTATGAGCCACACATCGGGAACTCCGCGGGCCGCCAGTACCATCACCGGGGCAGTCGTGACGAGGAGCAGTTCGATCACGCGGGGCTTCATGAGAGCGATGTACGCTCCAATTCGCCGAACAACTGGAGCGAAAGTGGACGACCCGTTCGCGGAGCGGTTAAGGGTCGATGGTGCCACGAGCTCAGTCTATTCTCTGCCCGCCAGTGCCGTTTCCCGCTAGACTTGCGCCACCAGCACCGCGAGCCCGATTGTGTGCCATTGACGTCACCGAGGGTTGCGGCGAGGCGGTAATCCCTCGCTTGAGATTGGATAGTTGATGACCACACTGAACTGGACTGAACTCGACGCGAAAGCGGTCGACACCGCTCGACTTCTCGCTGTGGATGCGGTGGAAAAGGTCGGGAACGGGCACCCCGGGACGGCTATGTCCATGGCTCCGGTCGCCTATTTGCTCTACCAAAAGGTGATGAGGCACGATCCGGCGGACACTCATTGGCTCGGTCGTGACCGTTTCGTGTTATCGATTGGGCACTCGTCGCTAACTCAATACACGCAACTCTTTCTTGGCGGTTTCGGGCTCGAAATCGACGATCTCAAATCCTTCCGAACCTGGGGCTCCAAGACACCTGGCCATCCCGAATTCGGACACACGAAGGGCGTCGAGATCACGACCGGGCCGCTTGGTCAGGGACTCGCGTCGGCGGTCGGAATGGCCTACGCTCAACGCTTCGAACGCGGGCTGTTTGACCCCAAGGCCGGGCAAGGAACGTCCCCGTTTGATCATTACACCTACGTCATTTGCGGCGACGGTGACATGCAGGAGGGAGTCACCGCCGAGGCGTCGTCGCTCGCTGGTCACCAGCAACTCGGAAATCTCGTTGTGATCTATGACTCCAATCAGATTTCTATCGAAGATGACACCAACATTGCGTTCACCGAAGACATCGCCGCGCGGTACCGCGCTTATGGTTGGGATGTCCGCGAAGTGTCATGGCGAACCCCCAAGGGATACGTCGAAGACGTGCCGGCGTTACACGCGGCAATCGAGTTGGGCAAGGCCGAGACGTCAAAACCAACGCTCGTGATTCTTAAGACCATCATCGGCTGGCCGGCACCGACCAAGCAAAATACTGGCAAAATTCACGGTTCCGCACTCGGAGCGGACGAAGCCAAGGGAACGAAATCGGCGCTTGGCTGGGACCCAGAACTGTCGTTCGTAGTTCCCGACGACGTGTTGGCACATACTCGTGCCCTCAAGGACCGTGCCGCTGTTGACCGTGCAGAATGGCAGAAATCGTTTGACTCGTGGGCGTCGGCCAACGCCGACCAGAAGAAGCTGTTGGACCGCATATTAGCCGGTGAATTACCGGTTGATATCGAGGCAGCACTCCCCGTATTCGAGGCTGGGACGTCTCTGGCTACGCGCGCAGCGAGCGGCAAGGTCCTCAACGCTCTCGCACCGGTCATGCCGGAACTGTGGGGCGGATCATCCGACCTTGCAGAATCCAACCTCACGACGATTGACGGAGCAAAGTCGTTCGTCCCCGCCGAACACTCGACGGGTCACTGGAGCGGAGACCTTTATGGTCGAGTTCTGCACTTCGGGATTCGCGAACACGCCATGGGCGCAATCCTCAACGGAATAGCTCTGCATGGACCAACGCGCTCGTACGGCGGCACATTCCTCATTTTCAGCGACTACATGCGCCCGGCCGTTCGCCTGGCCGCACTGATGAAGACACCCTCGATTTTCGTGTGGTCGCATGATTCGGTCGCCCTCGGTGAAGACGGCCCGACCCACCAACCGATTGAGCAACTTGCGACTCTCAGGGCGATTCCGGGCCTCGATATGGTCCGTCCGGCCGACGCCAATGAAACCGCGTGGGCGTGGAAGGCAATTCTCGAACGTCGAAACGGTCCTGCGGGTATCGCCCTGTCACGTCAGAATCTGCCTGTATTCGCCCGCGGATCTGCAGCGAGTGACACTGAATTTGCGCCAGCACATCACGCGACAAAGGGTGCATACACGCTCATTGATTCTCCGACCGGAACTGTCGATGTCATCATCATCGGTACCGGGTCGGAGGTGAGTGTTGCTGTGGACGCCCGGGATATGCTCGCGACGAAAGGTATCGGCGCACGCGTCGTGTCGGCCCCTTGCCTCGAATGGTTCGACGAACAACCCGAGGCGTACCGTGAATCGGTCCTCCCCCGCGCCGTTACCGCGCGTGTCTCGGTCGAAGCGGGAATTGCTCTTGGATGGTCGAAGTACGTTGGCGCGAATGGTGCATCGATCTCGATCGAGCATTTCGGTGCGTCGGCCGACTATCAGACCCTGTTCCGTGAATTCGGAATTACCCCTGACGCCGTTGTAACTGCGGCCGAAACTCTGCTCTCGTCAACTGAAAGGCACGCGTCGTGACCACTCCCACCCAGGAACTTTCCGACATCGGAGTATCAATCTGGCTCGACGACTTGTCGCGAGACCGTATCCAATCGGGTTCACTCGAATCGCTCATCGCAACTCGAAACGTTGTCGGGGTCACCACCAACCCAACGATCTTTGCGTCAGCGCTCGCAACAGGGCAGACATACGGCGCACAAATCGCTGAGCTCGCCGCCGCTGGAGCATCTGTCACTGAGGCGGTTTTCGCGGCAACGAGTGACGATGTCGCTGCCGCGTGTGACATCTTTCTGCCCGTCTACGACAGGACGAAAGGTCAAGATGGTCGCGTGTCGATCGAGGTGGAACCGACGCTTGCGTTCAATGCGACAGAGACCATTGCACAAGCAAAAGAACTGTTTGCCCGCGTCGGACGCGACAATGTCATGATCAAAATCCCCGCGACAATCGAGGGCCTCGCTGCGATCACCGCTGTGCTCGCCGAAGGCATCAGCGTCAACGTGACGCTCATCTTTTCTATCGAACGATACGCCGACGTAATCGATGCGTACCTTGCCGGACTGGAGGCAGCGAAAGCGAACGGCCACGACCTATCGACCATCCACTCGGTCGCGTCGTTCTTCGTGTCGCGGGTCGACACCGAAATCGACAAGCGACTCATCGCCATCGGTACTGACGACGCACTCGCTCTTAAGAGCAAGGCGGGTGTCGCGAACGCGCGACTCGCGTATGAACTGTTCGAACAGAAGTTCGCGAGCGAGCGGGCAACGGCACTACTGTCTCAAGGCGGGAATCGTCAGCGACCTTTGTGGGCGTCGACGGGCGTCAAAGACCCAGCGCTGCCCGACACGCTGTACGTGACCGAACTAGCCGTCGGTGACACTGTCAACACCATGCCCGAGAAGACACTTGAGGCGACGTTCGACCATGCCCCGGTTCACGGCGACGCGGTCAGAGGACGTTACGACGATGCACGCGCTACGCTCGCGGCAATCGAAACACACGGCATCTCGATTGTCGACGTGACGACTTTGTTGGAGCGCGAAGGCGTCGACAAATTCATCGTCTCGTGGAATGAACTTCTTGACATCGTCACGGCGGCCATGAAGTCTTCTCGATGATTGGTGTCTCGGTATCCGGAGTAGCCGCTGACGCCGTCGAGCGTCACCTGCCTGCTCTTGTTGCCGAGCAATTCGCTTCTCGACTTGGGGACGAAGATGCCACACTGTGGGGACGTGATGCCGAGTCCGAAGCATCTATTCGCCTTGGCTGGGTGCACGCAAGCAAAAATTCGCGCTCGCTTGTTTCGGAAATCCTCGCGTTGCGCGAAGAGTTCCGCGCTCGAGGGCTGACCCGCGTTGTGCTTTGCGGGATGGGCGGATCGTCACTCGCTCCCGAGGTGATTACGCGAACCGAGGGTGTCCCTCTCGTTGTTCTCGACACCACCCATCCGGCACAACTATCGCGCGTTGTTGACGACGACATCGAATCAACAGTTGTGGTGGTCTCATCGAAGTCGGGGTCGACCGTCGAAACTGATTCGCACAAGCGAGCGTTCGAGGCCGCGTTCACCGCGGTTGGAATTGACCCGCTGACCCGGATTGTGATTGTCACGGACCCCGGTTCGCCTTTGGATGTCGCGGCGCGTGACGACGGGTATCGCGTGTTCAACGCCGATCCGCATGTCGGCGGACGGTACTCGGCTCTCACAGCGTTCGGGTTGGTCCCCTCTGGACTTGCGGGCGTGGACATCGATGCGCTTTTGGACGACGCTGACGCTGCTCTCCCCGCACTTCTCGTGGACAACAATTCGAACCCGGGGTTGGTGCTCGGAGCGGCAATGGCCGGGACATCGCCACGTCGAGACAAAATCGGGATCGTGTCAACGAAATCGTCCATCGTCGGTCTCGGAGAGTGGATCGAGCAACTCGTGGCGGAGTCCACCGGTAAGAACAGCACCGGCGTTCTTCCTGTCGTTCTCGAACCGCGCGCACCCGACCTTTCTGCCATCGATCTTCTCCCGGTGAACATACTCGACACCCCTGAAGACGCGATTGCCGACTCGGTGACGGTCGCGGGACCCCTCGGTTCACAGTTGATCCTTTGGGAGGTCGCCACCGCAGTTGCTGGTCGACTACTCGGTATCAACCCCTTTGACCAGCCAGATGTCGAATCGGCCAAGATTGCGGCGCGAACCTTCCTTGACGGATCTCCAGAAGCGCACGCGCCATTTGCCACCGACGGTGTCGTGACGATGAGCGCGCTCGGTTACCAACCGACTGCGACGACGACGGCAGGAGCAGTGCTCGAGATTCTGTCGCTGGTTGCACGTGACGGTTACGTGTCTATTCACGCCTACGCCGATCGAGACGCAGGATCAGGACTAGAAACCGTTCGTGACACAATCGCCGCGGCGAGTGGGGGTCGTCCGACGACTTTCGGCTGGGGCCCGCGTTTCCTGCACTCCACTGGTCAGTACCACAAAGGCGGACCGGCTCAAGGAGTGTTCATCCAGATACTCGAACGGGCTATCGACGACCGAGAAGTTCCCGGCCAACCCTTTACGTTCGGGGTCTTGCTCGAGGCACAAGCGCGTGGCGACGCTAGTGTTCTCGCCAACCACGACCGCCCTGTATTGACGCTGACGGTTGATGGTTTCAGCAATCTCACTGCTCTCGTTGCGTCACTTCGACGCGTGGGGGCGGGTTCGTGAGCTTCGCCAATCCCTTGCGGGACCCGAATGACCGTCGGCTAGGTCAAATCGCGGGACCTTCCGGCCTCGTCATTTTTGGAGTAACTGGCGACTTATCTCGCAAAAAGCTGATGCCCGCTGTATATGACCTTGCAAACAGAGGCTTACTTCCGCCCGGTTTCGCTTTGGTCGGATTTGCGCGACGAGAGTGGAAAGACCAGGACTTTTTGGCGGTTGTCCGTGAATCCGTGACGAAGTACGCTCGAACACCTTTTCGGGAAGACGTATGGCGCCAATTGGCGGAAGGAATTCGCTTTGTCGAGGGCGACTTTGACGACGACGCGGCCTTTGATCGACTGGTCGCAACTATTGCTGAGCTGGATCGCGTGCGCGGCACGATGGGAAATCACGCGTTCTATTTGTCCATTCCGCCACGCGCGTTCCCATTGGTTACCGAGCAACTAAGGCGCTCGGGGCTCGCATTGCCTAAAGACAACGAATGGCGCCGCGTTGTGATCGAAAAGCCATTCGGGTCGGACTTGACGAGCGCCCGCGAACTTAACGCCGTGGTTGAGTCCGTTTTTCCCGCAGATTCCGTATTTCGAATCGATCATTACCTCGGTAAAGAAACGGTACAGAACATCCTCGCGCTGCGATTCGCCAACATGTTTTACGAACCCATTTGGAACTCAAATTATGTTGATCACGTACAAATCACGATGGCCGAGGACATTGGCGTCGGCGGACGTGCTGGTTACTATGACGGAATCGGTGCTGCGCGCGACGTTATTCAGAATCACCTCCTACAGCTTCTGGCGCTGACTGCGATGGAAGAACCTGTCTCGTTCGACGCGGTAGACCTTCGTGCAGAGAAGGAAAAGGTTCTGTCGGCCATCAAACTCCCCACAGACCTGTCGACCGTCACCGCGCGGGGTCAGTACGCCAGCGGCTGGCAGGGCGGCGTTAAGGTTCCCGGCTTCCTCGAAGAGGATGGCATGAATCCTGCTTCCGTGACCGAAACGTTCGCGGCAATGCGGCTCGACATCGACACGCGACGCTGGAGTGGCGTTCCGTTCTACCTGCGTGCCGGCAAAAGACTCGGTCGCCGAGTCACGGAAATCGCGGTCGTGTTTAAGCGCGCCCCTCAGTATCTCTTCGAGCAAAGCCAGGTCTCTAGTCTTTCCGAAAACGCGCTCGTCATTCGCGTACAGCCGGATGAGGGAGTCACGATGAAGTTTGGGTCAAAGGTGCCTGGAGCTGGGATGCAGGTTCGCGACGTGACAATGGACTTTGGTTATGGACACGCCTTTACCGAGGAGAGTCCCGAGGCATACGAACGTCTCATTCTAGACGTCCTACTCGGCGACCCACCACTTTTCCCTCGGCATGAAGAGGTTGAGTTGTCGTGGAAAGTGTTAGACCCGATTGAAGATTTTTGGGCACGCCACGGCAAGCCGGAGCAATATGCGCCCGGTTCGTGGGGACCTGAGTCGGCGCACGAGATGATGCGTCGCGACGGTCGCGAATGGAGACGCCCGTGATCATCCCACTTCCGAACACCACTGTGGCCAGTATCCTGCGAACACTTCAAAAGGCTCGAGGAGACGGCGGTGCCGTGGCTCTGGGGCGGGTGTTGACACTCGTGATTACGACGACCGACGACAAGGTTGAAAAGGTTATTGCGGCGGCTAACGAAGCGTCGCGGGAACACCCGATGCGCATTATTGTCATCAATAACGTGTCCGATGCGAACCAGACGGTTCCGCTCAATGCGGAACTTCGACTCGGCGGCGACGCGGGTGCGAGCGAAGTCATACTCCTCAACGCGTCAGACGAGTTGGTCGGTGACCCCCAGGGACTCATCAATGGACTGCTTTTGCCCGATGCGCCGATGGTTGCGTGGTGGCCGGACGCCGCTCCGCTGCGGATGTCGGAAACGTCCCTCGGACGCGTCGCGGGGCACCGCATCGCCGACACCATTACGGCGTCGAATCCGGTTGAACTACTTCGAATCCTCGCCGAGGCCTACGAACCGGGAGACGTTGACCTGGGATGGACCCGAATCACTCAGTGGCGGGGTTTGTTAGCAGCGACACTCGACACGGGAATCGATCTGGGGATCTCCAGCGCCAAGGTCTCGGGAGCATTGGACAACTCGGCACCGATACTTCTTGCCGCCTGGTTGCGAAGCGAACTCAACGTGCCAGTAGAACTGGCACTCGAAGGAAAAAGCGAACTGGGGAACATCATTCGTGCCGAGATCATGACGAACTCCGGGTCGATTGTATTGGAGCGGACGGAACCCGGCTTCGCACGTCTCGAGCAACCGGGGCAACCAGATCATGCGATTTCGCTTCCTCTCCGTGGTCTCGGTGATTGCCTGACGGAAGAACTTCGCCGACTCGACGCGGATGTCGTGTTTGGGCGAGTGTTGACCGAGGGTATCCCCCTCCTTGTCGCGGAATCGGAACTCATTTGATGTATCGCCGACTCGAGGTCCTGCCGACGCGGTCGGCAGTCGAGGATCGCGTCGCTACAGAATTGTTGGCGGTCGTGCAATCGTCACTGGTCTCTCGAGGTCGTGCAGATATCGTCGTGACCGGCGGTACGGTCGGAATCGGCACACTCGCCGCTGTGGCACGGTCCCCTCTCGCCGCGACGGTCGATTGGACGCGAGTCCACGTGTGGTGGGGTGACGAACGATTCGTATCGGCAGGAAACCCGGAACGAAACGAACAACAGGCCAGGGACGCCCTCTTCTCTCACGTCGCGATTCCCGAGGCGAATCTGCACATATTCCCGGCCGACCATGGACAGACTGTTGAGGAAGCTCGGGATGAGTTCCTGGCCGAGCACGTCGATGGTTTTCCGGCGTTTGACGTTGTGCTCAACGGGATCGGCCCCGATGGTCACGCGGCCAGTTTGTTTCCCGGTCTCCCCCACGGTGAGGGCGAAGACGTGATTGCGGTAGCGAATTCTCCGAAACCCCCCGCTAAACGCTTGTCGTTCACGTTTGACGCCTTGAATCGCGGCGAGCGTGTCTGGATTATTGCATCAGGGGCGGATAAGTCTGTTGCCGTCGCACGAATAATGGCGGACTCCCCTGAATCAGAAACTCCGGCGGCCGCTCTGCAGGGTATGGCCGAGACCGTCATCTGGGTTGATGCAGGCGCGGCCTCAACGGTAACTGTTTAGGGCTTGCCAGTGGTCCGAAGACGCTCTAGTGCGTCGGACAAAATGGTGTCGGCCTCTTCCAATGTGCGACGCTCTTTGACATACGCAAGGTGGGTCTTGTAGGGCTCGTTCTTCACCAATTGCGGTGGTTTGTTCTTGTTTCGACCAGCGGGAAGTCCCGTTGTCGGGGAATCAATCAGTTCCGGAATTTGATCGTCGGGCACGTCAGCCGCGTAGTGCTTGACTGTTTCGTTTCCTTCAGCGTCCCAGTAGGACACCGCGATACGTTCCGCGTGGTTGCCGTGATCGTGTTCGCCCATTGGGCCGCTGCCCACGCGGGTCCCTCGAATTGCGCTGCCGCCAGCCATTGCCGGACCTAGACCAGGCCGAAGCGGGTGAATAGCCCGATAGTGACTACGGCGAGAAACCAGATGACCGCAATCGTGATTGTCAACCGGTTGAGGTTGCGTTCCGCGACTCCGCTGGAACCGAGGTTTGAGGTGACGCCGCCACCAAACATGTCGGACAGCCCGCCGCCGCGGCCGCGGTGCAAAAGAATGGTCATCGTCAAGAGGATGCTCGTCAGTGCAAGGACGACCTGCACGATGATGTAAAGAATTTCCATGGTGGGTCTAGTTTATGCGATTACGTGCCGGGGAAACTGCACAATCTTGGCAAATTCTTCTGCGTCAAGGCTTGCGCCCCCGACGAGTGCTCCATCGATATCCTTTTCGCGCATGAACGAGGCGATGTTCCCTGATTTAACACTCCCGCCATAGAGGATTCGGGTTGCTTCCGCGGACTCTGGCGACAGATCTTCGGCAATGACGGCTCGGAGCGCCGCGCAGACCTCTTGTGCCTGGGCTGGCGTCGCTGCCTGGCCCGAGCCAATTGCCCAGACGGGCTCGTACGCGACAACAATCTCGGAATCCGCGGCGAGTTCAGCGAGTACCGCTCGAAGTTGGCCGACGGGTACCGCACTAGCACCGAACTTTTCGAGGTCGTCGTTGGTTTCACCAACACAAATCACGGGAACCAGTCCGTGTTTCACAGCGGCTTTCGTCTTTGCGAGCACCAGTTCATCATTTTCATGATGATCCTGACGCCGCTCGGAGTGACCGACGATGACGTAACGGCAGTTCAATTTCTTGAGGAATTCACCGGAGATGTCACCGGTGTGCGCCCCGTCGTCAAACGGCGACAGGTCTTGAGCGCCAAACGCGAATCCCAGTGAGTCGCTCTCAATCAGCGTCTGCACCGAACGAATATCGGTGAAAGGAGGGAAAACAGACACTTCAACCTCAGTGGGAGAAAACTTCGCGTCTTTTAACGTCCAGGCGATCTTCTGTACAAACGCGACCGCCCGTAAGTGGTCGAAATTCATCTTCCAGTTACCGGCGATGAGTGGCCGACGAACTACCATCCGAGTACCTCCAGTCCAGGTAGTGATTTGCCCTCGAGGAATTCGAGGCTCGCTCCACCTCCCGTTGAAATATGTCCGAAATC
>WLEN01000002.1 GCA_009704225.1 Actinomycetota bacterium
CTTTGCCGCCGACAACATGACGGACAACTGTTCTCGAACCTTTTCTTGGCCGATAAATTCCTCGAGCGAGCCGGGCCTCAGCGCCCCCTCGAAAACGGAGTCGGCATCGACCTCGGTCACTGATTGCCGCCGAGTGACGCGAGTGCGATTTTAAGACGTTCGGATAGGTTAGCCGTCGGTGCATCACGAATGACATCGCGGGCAACCTCACGGGCCGCCGAGTGCGCCCAACCCAGCCCAGTCAGGGCGTCGGCGAGATCGCTTGTCTCGGAGTTGGACACTTGGGGCATTTTTCCCGTGAGTGACACGATGATTAACGACGCCGTCTTCTGCCCGATGCCCGGAACGACTCGGAATCGCGAGTCGTCGCCGGAATCTACCGCCTCCGCAATCTCGAGTGCGGGCATCGTTGACAAAATCGCCAGTGCCGTTCGTGGTCCCACCCCGGAAACTCCGCGCAAAATGGTGAACAGTTGCTTGTCCTCGGCGGTGGAAAAACCAAAAAGAAGCCATTCGTCTTCGCGCGGGATGAGGACTGTGTGAAGTAACGCGTCCATCCCGACGCGGAGGCTGGTTGCAACGTCCCGAGGTACGGCAACGTGCAGACCGATCCCATTCGTTTCGATGATGACGTCGCCGATACCAGTCGACGCCACGATTCCACGCACGGTCGCTAGCATGTTGTCAGCCTACGAGCGTGAAGCCTTCACCGCCGCTCGCCACGCGCGCTGGGCATCCGTTTCACCCTCGAGAGCGACGTCGCCGCCGCGCCACGCATGACAGATCGCAAGCGCTAACGCATCCGCGGCGTCGGCCGGTTTAGGAGGTGATTCCAGTTTCAGAATTGTGGTGACCATTGCTGTGACTTGCTTCTTGTCTGCGCGACCGTAACCCGTGACAGCCGCCTTGACCTCGCTCGGTGTGTGCAGAGCGACAGCAAGTCCACGCTCGGCGGCAAGAAGTAGCGCGATTCCGGCTACCTGGGCTGTTCCCATGACCGATCTAACGTTGTGTTGAGCGAAAACCCGTTCAATTGCTATCACATCCGGGCGAAATGTGTCGAGGACAAGGTTGAGCCCGTCACGAATGGTCAGAAGTCTTTGCTCCAACGGAGTTTCGGCGGCACTGCGAATCACGGATACGTCGACAAACGACACTGCGCGAGCCGAAGCCGAATCAATGACCCCGACGCCACACCGGGTGAGCCCGGGGTCAACACCGAGGATTCGGGTCACTCATTCGTCCAAATCAAGTTCGGCTTGCACATCGGCCGGAATCGAGAAGTTGGCAAACACATTTTGCACATCGTCGAGATCTTCAAGGCCGTCAATCAACTGAAAAACTTTGCGCGCCGTCACGGCGTCGACATCGACAGTGAGTGACGGCACGAATTCGGCTTCCGACGAGTCATAATCAAGCCCCGCTTCCTGCAGAGCAACACGTGTCGCTACCAGATTCGAGGGGTCGGTAATGACTTCGAACCCACCACCTTGATCGACCACTTCCTCTGCTCCCGCGTCGAGCACGGCGAGCAGAATATCGTCCTCGGTAACCCCATCGACCTTGGTGATCGAAATCACGCCCTTGCGGGCGAAATTGTAGGCGACAGAACCAGGATCGGCCATTGTTCCGCCATTCCGGGCCATTGCCGTTCGAACCTCGGCTGCTGCTCGGTTCTTGTTATCCGTGAGGCATTCAATGAGCAGGGCAACGCCGGAAGGTCCGTAACCCTCGTACATGATCGTCATATAGTCGATGGACTCGCCAGACAGCCCGGCACCGCGCTTGACCGCACGATCGATGTTGTCGTTCGGTACACTCGCCTTTTTTGCCTTGTACACGGCGTCCGCGAGCGTGGGGTTACCGGCGAAGTCTGCGCCACCCATCTTGGCGGCAACTTCAATGTTCTTGATGAGCTTGGCAAAGGCCTTCGCGCGTTTGCCGTCGATGACAGCCTTTTTGTGCTTGGTTGTCGCCCATTTGGAGTGTCCGGACATTATTGTTCCCTAACTATCGTTCGTGATGATGTTACCGCTGTGCGCCCGTGACAACCGAGTCCAACCACCACTCGTGGACACGCGATTCGCCCACGAGCTCGGGGTGAAAAGCGATTCCGACACAGTTTCCTGAGCGCACACCGACAATCTCGCCGTTCGGCAGTGTCGCAATAATCGAGCAACCTCGGACGTCGCGAATGATCGGTGCGCGAATGAACGCAACGTTCACCGGACCGCCCGAAATAAGCGGCATTTCGATAGACGTTTCGAACGATTCGAGCTGTCCCCCGAACGCATTTCTTTCCACGGCAATGTCGAGACCACCGAAAGTCTGCTGTCCTTCGATTGCTCCGATCACCGTTGACGACAGAAGTATCAGTCCCGCACAGGTTCCGAGTACCGGAAGCCCATCGGCAATAGCCGAGATCAGCGGTTCACGAACCTCGAAAATCCGGGACAACTTGTCAATGACGCTCGACTCGCCACCAGGAATAATGAGCCCATCGATACCTTTGAGATCGACGGGAGAGCGAACCTGGCAATGAGCAACCCCGAGATCGTCAAGCACCCGCTCATGCTCGCGCACATCGCCCTGGAGGGCGAGTACGCCGATTGTCAGCCGGCTACCAGCCACGCTCGGACAGGCGGTGGGGCGCAGGGAGGTCTGAAACATTGATTCCGACCATGGCTTCACCGAGTCCGCGCGAGACCTCCGCGATTACCGCGGCATCCGTGAACGCTGTTGTTGCTTTCACAATTGCCTTGGCGCGCTCGACCGGATTTCCCGACTTGAACACTCCCGAACCGACGAAGACGCCGTCAGCACCGAGTTGCATCATCATCGCCGCATCGGCCGGAGTTGCGACTCCACCAGCGACGAACAAGACAACGGGCAACTTTTTGTCGCGCGCAACCTGACGAACGAGTTCCAGCGGGGCTTGGAGTTCCTTGGCCGCGACATACAGTTCGTCTTCAGACTTGGCAGACAATGCTGCGATTTCACCCCGAATGGTGCGAATGTGTTTTGTTGCTTCGGACACGTCGCCGGTTCCAGCCTCGCCCTTAGACCGAATCATCGATGCGCCTTCGGTGATACGTCGGAGCGCTTCACCAAGGTTTGTTGCGCCACAGACGAACGGCACCGTGAAAGGCCACTTGTCGATGTGATTGACGTAATCGGCGGGCGAGAGAACTTCCGATTCATCGATGTAATCGACGCCGAGCGACTGCAAAACCTGCGCCTCGACGAAGTGCCCAATACGAGCCTTCGCCATGACCGGAATCGACACCGTCGCAATGATCTGATCGATGAGGTCTGGGTCGCTCATGCGCGCAACGCCGCCCTGAGAACGAATGTCAGCAGGAACGCGCTCCAACGCCATAACGGCAACTGCGCCCGCGTCTTCCGCGATCTTTGCCTGATCGGCATTGACGACGTCCATGATGACGCCACCCTTGAGCATTTCTGCGAGCCCACTCTTCACGAGGGGGGTTCCGACGGTCTTTTCCGCCATACCTATCACTCCTTGAATTACGCGCAGGTGCGCATTTCTCTAGTCTAAGACGCGGTCGGCCAGTGCTGAGCCAACAATGCTCTCATCTCGCCCAGAAGCCGTGGCATTGCCTTAGTTTTCGCGATGATGGGGAAGAAATTCGAATCGTTGGGCCAGCGAGGGACGATGTGTTGGTGCAAGTGCTCTTGGATTCCCGCGCCCGCGACTTCGCCCTGGTTCATTCCTAGGTTGAAACCTACACAACCGGTTGCGGCCGTGAGAACTCGCATTGCGATTTGTGACAAGTGGCCAATCTCGGCAACTTCCTCCGGAGAAGCCATGTCGTAGGTCGCGACGTGACGATTCGGGCAGACCATCAGGTGACCGGAGTTGTAGGGGAACAGGTTCATGATCACATAGGCGTGTTGGCCACGGTGCACGATGAGCCCGTCTTCGTCACTACGTTCAGGAGCCACGCAAAACGGGCAACGCGAACGGTCGTCCTCCTTGTTCAAATACACCATTCGGTGCGGAGTCCACAGTCGCTCCATTCCGTCCGGATCGCCCGCGAAAAGCTCGCTCGATTCGACAACCATGGTTAGACGTCCGTTGAACGAGTGGCGATGATTCCCATGATTCGCTCGATGGCGACGTCAACAGGGATGCCGTTTTCTTGCTCGCCGTTTCGAAAACGGAAACTGACCGCGTTCTGCGCGCGGTCCTCTTCTCCCGCGATGACGATGTAGGGCACCTTCTGCATCGTGTGGTTACGAATCTTTTTTTGCATTCGATCGTCTGATGCGTCGAGTTCGGCACGAATGCCGGCCGTTTTCATGCGGGCAACGACATCGGCAAGATAATCCGAATACTCTTCCGCGACGGGGACCGCAACCACCTGAACCGGCGATAGCCACACAGGGAATGCACCGGCGTAGTGCTCCAACAAAACGCCGAAAAATCTCTCAACCGAGCCGAATAGGGCACGGTGAATCATGACGGGCTGCTGGCGTGACCCGTCGGATGAGGTGTATTCGAGACCAAAACGTTCGGGAAGATTGAAATCAAGTTGGATGGTGGACATCTGCCAAGTTCGCCCGATTGCGTCTCGCGCCTGAACAGAAATCTTGGGACCGTAGAAGGCGGCTCCGCCCGGATCCGGGACAAGGGTCAGACCGGACTCAGTTGCAACCCTTTCGAGGGTCGCGGTCGCGGTGTTCCACATTTCGTCCGAACCGACGAACTTGTCACTACCGGGGTCCCGAGTCGACAATTCCAGATAGAAATCGTTGAGGCCATAGTCGCGAAGAAGGGTGAGAACGAAGTCGAGAACCTTGACGAGTTCTTCTTCCATCTTGTCGGGAGTCGTGAAGATGTGCGCATCGTCTTGAGTCATTCCGCGTACACGCGTCAAACCGTGGACGACACCGGATTTCTCATAACGGTAAACACCGCCGAATTCAAACAGTCTCATTGGGAGGTCACGGTAGGAACGTCCCTGCGAACGGTAAATCAAAATGTGGAATGGACAGTTCATCGGCTTGAGGTAGTAATCGACTCCCGCACGCGTGATTTCGCCCGCCTCGTTGCGAACCTCATCGAGGTGCATTGGCGGGAACATCCCGTCCTTGTACCACGCAAGGTGTCCTGAGGTTTCAAACAAGTTCTGTTTCGTGATGTGGGGCGAATAAACGAATTCGTAGCCACCCTCTTCGTGTCTTGTGCGCGAATAGTCCTCCATCGCACGTCGGATGATTCCGCCCTTCGGATGGAAAACGGGAAGGCCAGAGCCGATTTCCTCCGGGAACGAGAAAAGGTCAAGCTCTGCGCCGAGACGACGATGGTCGCGCTTGTGGGCCTCCTCGAGTCGCTCGGTGTAGTCGCGCAATTCCTGCTTCGACGGCCATCCGGTGCCGTAAATCCTCTGAAGGGAGGGGTTCTTCTCCGAGCCACGCCAATACGCCGCGGCGACTCGCATCAGTTTGTACCCCTGCCCGATCATGCGCGTGTTGGGAAGGTGAGGGCCTCGGCACAGGTCCTTCCATTTCGTCTCGCCGGTCTTGGGGTCGACGTTGTCGTAAATTGACAATTCAGCGCCACCGACCTCGACGTTCTCGTTATCGTCGCCGGTCGAAACACCCTTCAACCCGATCAATTCAAGTTTGTACGGTTCGTTCGCCAACTCAGCCCGAGCCTCGTCGTCGGTCACGACACGGCGCATGAACCGCTGACCTTCTTGGACTATTCGGTTCATCTCTTTTTCGAGAGATACCAGGTCTTCCGGCGTGAACGCGGTGGCCACATCAAAGTCGTAATAGAACCCATCGGCGACGGGTGGCCCGATTCCAAGTTTCGCCTCTGGGTTGATGCGCTGTACAGCTTGTGCGAGCACGTGGGCAGTCGAATGCCGAAGGATGTCGAGTCCATCAGGAGAAGAGATGTCCACACCATTGACCACGTCGCCGACCTGCGCCTGATGCGCCAAATCAACTAGTTCACCATTGACGCGCATCGCAACGATTGATTTCTCGGTGAAGAGTTCGAATCCGGTGTGGGCTTGTGTGAGCGTCATCGAGTCTGACATCGACAACCCTCCATACTCGGTTTTGTGTGAGTGGGCGATACCGGGATCGAACCGATGACCTCTTCCGTGTCAGGGAAGCGCGCTACCGCTGCGCCAATCGCCCATTGCGTTTTCAATTGTGTGAGGTGGCGACGGGATTTGAACCCGTGTGGACGGCTTTGCAGGCCGCTGCCTCGCCTCTCGGCCACGCCACCGTGTGGGTATTTTCGACCCGGAGGTTTACCTCGAGCGGATGACGAGATTCGAACTCGCGACCCTAACCTTGGCAAGGTTATGCGCTACCACTGCGCCACATCCGCACGTTATCTTTCGATAACTCCCTGACTCTATCGAAACATGCCGGTGATTCCAAACCATCCACCACGTGTGTCACTCTCCGCGATAACCGTTGGTTTAGCTGTGGGCGATACCGGACTTGAACCGATGACCTCTTCCGTGTGAAGGAAGCGCGCTACCAACTGCGCCAATCGCCCTGAACTCATTCTGACACAACCGACTCCAAGACCTGATTCGAAATAGTCAGTCCTTTGTCAGCGCATATCCCAGTTCACCGTGCACGGCGGTATCAATCCCCGAGATCTCATCGTCTGTTGAGGTTCGGAAGCCAATTGTCTTTTCAAGGACGAGACCGAGCACCATGGCGACGACGAACGAGTAGACCAACACTCCGGTCGCGGCGATGGCCTGCACGATCAGTTGTCCGAGACCAGCCCCGCCCGTGAAAAACCCCGTACCCGTCGCAAAAAGGCCGAGGAATAGTGTTCCGACAATCCCACCAACGAGGTGGATTCCGACCACATCCAGCGAGTCGTCGAATCCGAGGGTGAACTTGAGCTCGATTGCCGCTGCGCAGATTGCTCCAACGAGGACGCCGAGCACAAGTGACCAACCGGGAGTGAGGTTTGCACACGCAGGGGTGATCGCGACGAGCCCTGCAATTGCTCCGGAACCAGCTCCAACCGACGTCGCTTTACCATCCTTAAGTTTTTCGACGATCATCCATCCGAGGATTGCCGCTGCGGTGGCACCGAACGTGTTGACAACAATCAGACCGACTTGGCTCATGTCACCAAAAGCCTGCGCTCCCGCGTTGAAACCAAACCAGCCAAACCACAAAATTGCTACTCCAATGAGCGTGAGCGGGACGTTGTGCGGTTGATGTGTTCCTTTTCCGAACGCGACGCGCTTTCCGAGAATTAGTGCGAGAGCCAGAGCCGCCGCCCCAGCGTTGATGTGAACAGCAGTGCCGCCTGCGTAGTCGATCACGGCGGGAAGTCCGAGGTTCGCGCCTAAAGTCATGATCCACCCACCACCCCAAACCCAGGCCGACACCGGGAAGTACACCAGAACTGCGAATAGACCCGCGAAGACCATCCACGGTCCGAACTTGGCACGGTCGGCGATCGCTCCCGAAATGAGTGCAACCGTGATGATCGCGAAAGTCGCGCCATACGTCGCGTACAACAACGTGCCGTCATCGGCGGCAGCCAACGCAAAATCAGAGAACGGATCCCCAGCGAATTGAAAAGGTTCCGAAACGGACGACATGTTGTAGCCGACCAAAATCCACAGGACCCCGACAAGCCCCATCGACCCGAACGACATCATCATCATCGAGATGACACTCTTCGCCTTTACCAGCCCCCCATAAAAAAAAGCGACCCCGGGGGTCATCAACAGGACGAGCGCGGTGGCCGCGATCGCCCACGACAGGTTTCCAGTGTTCATTTCGTCGAACCTTCCCGTTGGCAACGTGGACGATTGCCCACTATGTCAATGAAAGGACGTCCGTGTTTCGGGAACGGTCGATTTTGGTTTCCAACGCGTTACAAAGTGGCGCGCGGAGTTACGAGGGGATTTCGCGGTGCGTCAGGGCCACGAGACGAGACTGCGCGCGGAGATATTTTTTGCGAAACCCGCCAGCGAGCATCTCGTCTGGGAAAACCTCGTCCACCGGGACACCTGTGGCGCGAATCGGAACGTCCGCGTCATACAAGCGGTCCACGAGAGCGACAAATCTCAAGGCGTCATTCTGGTCGGCAAAAGCGACCACATCGCGCCAGATTGTGAGCGAAACCCCTGCAAGCAACGGAACGTATTTGCTGGGGTGCAGGGTCGCGAGGTGTCGAACAACTTCCTGGAAAGAATCATCCGAAACGACTTCCGTCGTCGGCAGTCCGGCGAGTTCGACATCGGTCGCGATGTCGGCTCGTCCCTCGTTTTCGCGATGTCGATAGTCGACCCCGTCAATCCTGAGGGTCACGAAGCGATCGGACAACGCGTGAATTTCTCGCAGAAAATCGGCCGCGGCGAATCGTCCTTCCCCAAGGGCGTTCGGTGGAGTGTTCGACGTCGCCATGACCTTCGTACCCTTTTCCATGAGGTCACCGAGCAACCGTGTCATCATCATCGTGTCGCCGGGGTCGTCAAGCTCAAATTCATCAATCGCGATAAATGATGCGCCAGCGAGAGATTTCGCCGCCTCGGCGTAGCCGAGAGCGCCAACCAATGCGGTGTATTCGATGAAGGTTCCAAAATATTTTCGCCCAGAGGCACGGTGCCAGGTGGCCGCCAAAAGGTGGGTTTTACCGACACCGAAACCACCGTCGAGATACAACCCAGGTCGCAGGGCGGACTTGCGAAAAAGTCCGCCTCCACCGCCAACGACGAAGTCCATCGCGGTATCCCTGGCGGCAGCCTGAGAAGGGAAGTTGGTGTCGGGCTCGAACGATTCGTACGATGCTGTTGAAAACTGCCGCGGAGGCACGAGGTGCTTGAGCATCTGAGCAGTGGTCAGAGACGGTCGTCTATCGACCAAATGTATGCGCGACACGATTTCCCGAGCCTACCTGACTGAATCCGACGCTTGCGCAATAATCGAAGCCATGAAGGTTTATAACGATTACCCTGACGTTTTCGAGTTCGATTCTCTAGACTCAGCATCAGGATCATCCTGGTGGAACACACTCGGCGCTCGTTGGGTCCGCGTGAATCTCATTACCGATTGTCTTGGAAACACAGTCGGTGAATCTCGCACAAGCCAGGACCTCGCCGGTGGCGCTGACCGCGAACTGCTATCTATGCTCCGGGCCGACGCCGACGTAGTCCTCATCGGTGGGGAAACCGTTCGCTCTGAATTGAATTGCATCCCGCGGAACAAGGATGTCGTGATTGTCTCCAAAAGCGGGAACGTTCCCGTCCGCGCTATCTCGAGAGCACGCGGTCGCATCACCGTACTGCACGATCGATCCGCAACACCGCCGAGCGCGACAAACGGCATTGTCCTTCGGCAATTTACCGGCGCGGCGATCATCAAAGCAGTGCGAGCTCTCGGTTACGAAAAAGTTGTCTGCGAGGGCGGCCCAACACTCGCACGAAACCTGCTTAAGGCGCAGGTCGTCGACGAATGGTGTCAGACGCTTTCACCGAAGGTGGGTCAACGCATACCAGAGCTCGTTGCACCGGATTTCGGAGGCACACTGGTGAACGTTGCGCACGACGATGATGGATACCGTTACCTACGTTGGAGCCGCAGCGGCGCGCCTCTGATCTCCGCGTGAAGCCCTCCCATAGATTTGATGAATGGGCACCGACTCGTCAACTCCCCAATACTTCGCTGATTTAGTCGACTCTGTTGCCTCGATTGAGTGGCCTGACGGTCTCGAAGTTCACCCGATTGATGCTCCGACGGGTCTCGCTCCCAACGCTTTGGCTTTCGCGGCAGATGTGACGGCAGGTCCGGGGAAGCACGACCGAGGGACCGGTCGACTAATCTTCCTCGATGACCCAAGCGAGCCGACAGGTTGGGGTGGACGAACTCGCGCCATCATTTTTGCACAATCACCAATCGAAGCCCTCATGGGCGGGCACGACGAACTTTCGCACGTTGCGTGGTCATGGCTCACCGAATCTCTAGCAGTCGCTGGTGCATCGTACGAACATCCAGCCGCGACGGTGACGCGGGTTGTGTCCGTCGGATTCGGAGATCTCGCGTCCCAGGGTCGAGGTTCTCAGATTGAAGTACGCGCATCCTGGTCGCCGACATCGAGTGACGGGAAACCGCATGCGGAGGCCTGGGCTCGATTCGTCCTGCACCTCGCCGGGTTCGAAATTCTTCCCGAGGGTGTCACCGCGATGGGTTTGTGATGTCCGAAGACCCAACGACGCCGGAGGCTGTGGCGGTCGAACTGCCATCTGCCACCCTCGCTCGTGTTCCACATGTGATTGATACCGACGAAGGTCTGGCCGCGGCAATAGCAGAGCTGGCCGCCGGTTCCGGTCCTTTCGGTGTGGATGCCGAACGTTCGAGCGGGTTTCGCTATTCCGCACGCGCTTACTTGATTCAGGTGAGTCGTCGAGGCGGCGGAACCCACCTCATCGACCCGATTGCTTTCGACGGACTCACGGCACTCGGAGCGCTGCTCGCGACGGACGAATGGATATTGCACGCCGCTACTCAGGACCTGTCCTGCCTCGCGGAAGTCGGACTGGTGCCATCGAAACTATTCGACACCGAGCTGGGGTCTCGCTTGGCGGGGCTTCCTCGAGTCGGTCTCGGAACAGTTGTAGCCGAATTGCTCGGACTACACCTCGCGAAAGAACATTCCGCCGCGGACTGGTCGACACGGCCAATTCCCCAAGATTGGCTCGTCTATGCGGCGCTCGACGTGGAACTGTTGCCCGACCTGCGTGATGCTCTCGCTGCCGTGCTCGAATCGGCTGGAAAAACGCACATCGCTGAACAAGAGTTTGCGCATTTGCTGACGTGGAAGCCGGCTGAGCCGAAGACGGATCCATGGCGGAGGCTCTCGGGAATGCAGAGTCTCACCACTCCCCGACAACTTGCGGTCGCCCGAGAACTGTGGATTGCGCGCGACCACTTCGCACAATCGATCGACATGGGACCAGGTCGAACAATCCCCGACCGTGCAATCCTCGCCGCAGCATCTCAGCTGCCCAATTCGCGCGGGGCACTCGCATCGATCAAGGAGTTCACCGGACGCTATTCGAGACGTGAACTGGGTCGCTGGTGGGATGCGATTGAGCGGGGGCTGGCTACTGATGACCTGCCTCCCATGCGAGTGCGAGGAAACGGGCTGTCTACCCCCCGAAATTGGAAGGATCGCCACCCAGACGCCTATGCGCGATTCGTGTGTGTTCGCGAAAACCTGTCGAAAATTGCTGAAAAGTCCTCGATTCCCATCGAAAATCTCGCACTTCCCGAGATGATTCGACGCATCTGTTTCGAGCCGCCCGCGGTTTTTGAACCTTCAGCAGTAGCGGATTGGCTGCGCGGTGCCGGAGCGCGCGAGTGGCAAATAGAGTTAATCCATACTCAATTGAACGATTGCTTCGTCCGCGTTGCCGAGGACCCCAGCGAATTCCTTACCACTGCGGCCGACACTGACGAGTAACGTCGCCCAAATTCGATCAGAGATAAACGGAGGCACCGGCGTGACCCACGACGTTTTCTACATTGATGGAATGCGGAGCCCGTTCGGCCGCGCCGGAGTCAAGGGCATTTACCGCGACATGCGAGCCGACGACATCGCGAGCCTTACGCTTCGCGGCCTGCTGTCACGAAACCCACAAATTCCCTTGGCAGAGGTCGACGATGTTGCTATTGCCGCAACCACTCAAGAAGGCGACCAGGGATTAACCTTGGGAAGAACGGTGGCACTCGCAGCCGGACTCCCCCAATCTGTTCCTGGGTTTGCGATTGACCGCATGTGCGCGGGCGGAATGACGTCGATGACCACTCTGGGTTCGGGAATCGGTTGGGGGCAGATTGACATTGCGATCGCCGGTGGAGTCGAGCACATGGGCCACCACCCGATGCAATTTGCAGAAAAGGCTAACCCAGCGATGATCGCCGCTGGTTTGTTGACCGAAGAATCGTTGGCGATGGGTTTTACCGCCGAAATCCTGCACGACAATTTTCCCGCCATCACAAAGGACAGAACTGACGCCTATGCGGAACAAAGTCAACGTCGGGCCACTGCGGCCTACGACGCCGGTCTCATCCAATCCGACCTTGTCACCATTGAGACCACGAACGGTTTCGCAGACAGAGACGAACAACTTCGGCCCACTACGACGCTCGATTCTCTCGCCACTCTGTCGACGCCGTTCCGAGAAAATGGACGGGTGACCGCGGGAAATGCGTCCCCACTGACAGACGGTTCGACCATGTCCATTCTGGCTGGGACGAACGCCGTGGCTCGGCACGGACTCACACCCAAGATGAGACTCGTTTCCTACGCATTCGCTGGTGTTTCGCCGGACGAGATGGGTCTCGGACCAATTCCCGCAACTGAGAAGGCGCTCGCCAAAGCGGGGCTCTCTATCTCGGATATCGGAGCAATCGAGATTAACGAGGCGTTCGCCGTCCAGGTCCTGGCATTTGCCGATCACTTCGCTATCGACCAAACCTCCGAAAGGCTGAACCCATGGGGCGGTGCAATCGCCGTGGGTCACCCTCTAGCCAGTTCGGGAGTTCGCTTGGCGATTCAACTAGCTGGACAATTCGCAGAGAATCATTCGATTCGATATGGCATCACGACGATGTGCGTCGGCTTGGGCCAAGGTGGGACCATGATTTGGGAAAACCCCAATTTCCGCACATGATCGACTACCCAGAAGAAGATTTCCCCGCTTTCGCCGAGTTGACCGAGGCGCGCAGCCCGAGTGGCAAACGTGTTGGTGTGTTGACGTTGACCAACCACGACGATCGTCGCCCGACAACTCTCGGACCCCTGGGCCTCGCTCGACTCGGTGAAGAGCTCGACGACTTTGCGGCGCAATCTGACGACTTCGCGGCGCTTATCGTTACGGGAACCGGACGGACGTTTTGTGCGGGTGCGAACCTCGACACTCTTGCCAGCCCGCGCCATTTCGGCGATGCACTACAACTGGCTCAAGAAGGCCACCGGGTGCTGTCGAAACTGGCGAACCTCGGAATTCCCACCATCGCCGCCATCAATGGGACGGCGCTTGGAGGAGGCTTGGAGCTTGCCTTGCACTGCAACCATCGCGTGTCCTTGGACGGTCCGATGGCGCTCGGGCTTCCAGAGATCGGACTTGGTCTGATTCCGGGTTGGGGCGGCGCCACCCTGTTGCCTCAACTAATCGGAATCGAGTCGGCACTTCGCGTAATGGTAGACAACGCCATCTCGGGAAAAACACTGTCGCCCGAGCTCGCTCTCACACTGGGAATTGTCGATGCTGTTGCGCCGAACACCATGGACGGAGCTCTCGAATTGGTCGATTCGCTCGACACACTCGACCGGGTAGGTCACAACGCGAATACCTCCGACGCTGCCGCGCGAATTGACGAGACAATCGACCGTTACTTAGGGCGCGCCGGCAACCCGATTCACGCACTCACACACTTGCGACGAGTACTTCACAACTCGCTCGTGTCATCAAGAAACGAATCCTTTGAAGCGGAAGACGCCGCTCTTGCTGACCTCATGACAACCTCCGAGTTTCGATCTCGCCTGTATGCGTTTCGAGTCACCAGTTCGGCGAACAAATCGCCGCGGGGAACTCCCGCCGCGCCACCTCGTGATATCGACACCATCGGAATCGTTGGCGCGGGCCTCATGGCGAGTCAGATCGCCCTCGCTTGTGCAGAGTCACGCAACGGGCGCGTCATGGTCACCGACGTCACTCAAGAGAAGTTGGACGCTGCACGTGACCGAATTTCCGGCTGGTTGAGCACTCGAGTTGCCAAAGGCACTCTGACCTCAGAGACTCAATCCGCAATCCTGTCTCGCATCGTGACAACACTGTCTACCGCGGATTTCGCTGGCTGTACTCTCGTCGTCGAGGCGGTCTTCGAGGATCTCGAGGTGAAAAGGGATGTCCTCACAGCCTTAGAGGCCGTCGTTCCCGCGGAGTGCATCATTGCGTCCAACACGTCGTCGCTGTCCATTGAGGCTATGGCGTCGTTCGTGTCACACCCTGAGAGGGTTGCGGGCATTCACTTCTTCAACCCCGTCGCGTCCATGAAACTAATCGAGGTCGTGCGAAACGATAGTCAATCAGACGAGACACTGGCGACCGCAATTACGGTTGCGCAATCGCTCGGGAAAACCCCCGTCATTGTGGCGGACCAGCCCGGGTTTGTGGTCAACCGACTCCTCTCCACATTCCTTGGTGAGTCGGTGCGGCTCGTCGAAACCGGCGTTTCCGTAGCGGACATCTCCGCCGCCCTGGTGCCACTCCGACTTCCGATGACACCATTCGCTCTCATCGATCTGATTGGACGGAAGGTTTCTCTGTCGATGTTGGAGTCGATGCATGCGAGTGCGCCCGATCGATTCTTCGTCGGCGACACGTTGCGGGCGGTCACCGCAAGACCATCGTCCGATTCGGTGGGCGAGGATCTCGCCGCACTGATTCAGGAAACTCAACTCCTTTCACGCAATGAAATCCACAACAGCATGGTCGACGCACTTGCTCGCGAAGTCCGGATTATGCTCGACGCCAGTGTCGTTGCGACCATTACCGACATCGATCTCTGCATGATTAACGGCGCTGGCTGGCCCACGGCGATAGGCGGAATGACGCCGTACCTAGACGCCTGTGGAGCGAGCGAACGAGCCGCGGGCGGACTATTCCACCCCACTCTCGACTTCGCCTAACGTTTCTTTGGCTTCGCCTTGGGTACCGTCGACCCGCTGAGTTGGCTCACAATTTTTGTCGCGATGGCGTCGGGTGTGAGACCGACCCTTGACAAAATGTTCCCGCGCGTGTCGTGTTCGAGAAATTCATCGGGCAGACCGAGTTCGTCTACGCCAGTATCGACACCAGCGTGACGGAGTTCCTGTCGGATGCGTGTTCCAACACCTCCTACGCGAATGCCGTCCTCTATCGACACGACAATTCGGTGATCACGGGCAAAATCAACAATCGATGATGCGACCGGAATCACCCAGCGTGGATCAACAACCGTGGAGCCAATCCCGGACGCCGCAAGCCGCTCCGCGACGTCAAGTGCTAGGGGCGCCATCGCTCCGACCGCGACAATGAGAACATCGTGAGTTGAATCCTCACGGAGCACGTCCACACCGTCGCCCGTCCGTCGATGTGCAGGAATGCTCTCGACGACGTTCCCCTTCGGAAAACGAACGACAGTCGGGCCGTCGTTGACCACGACCGATTCAGCGAGTTCCTCGCGCAAGGTCGACGCATCCCGAGGAGCGGCGATTCGAATTCCCGGAACAATCTGCAACATGGCCAGGTCCCACATTCCGTGGTGTGACGCGCCATCCGGCCCCGTCACACCCGATCGGTCGAGGACGAACGTCACTCCGGCCTTGTGAAGCGCAACATCCATGAGCACCTGATCAAAGGCGCGACCCATGAAGGTCGCATAGACCGCAACCACGGGATGCAAGCCACCAAAGGCCATCCCCGCTGCGCTCGTGGTGGCGTGTTGTTCTGCAATCCCGACATCAAAGACGCGATCGGGGAATACCTCTGCCATTGCGGAAAGCCCCGTTGGGCGCAGCATTGCCGCCGTGATCCCCACAATTGCCTCGTTCTGCCGCGCGAGTTCGACCAGTTCGTCCGCGAACACCGATGTCCACGACTGTCCGCCGCCGCCGTTTTCTTCACCGGTCACAGGGTCAAATGCACCAATCGCGTGAAACTGGTCAGCTTCGTTGAGCCTGGCCGGCTCGTAGCCTCGACCCTTCTCGGTGATGACGTGAACGATGACAGGGCTACCGTAATCCTTGGCCTGTTCTAGCGCGCGCTCGACATCCCTCATATTGTGACCGTCCACAGGCCCGATGTATTTGATGTCGAGGTTTGAATACAGGGCCTCATTGTTCGTGAAACGAGAGAGGAACCCGTGAACCCCGCCCCTAATTCCGCGATACAGCGCACGAGCAGGTCCACCGAGTCGCTTCGTGATGGCCCATGACACACGGTGAAGGGTCCGATATGACGGTCGAGTACGCACATCCGATAGGAATCGTGCGACCCCGCCGATCGTCGGTGCATACGAACGTCCGTTGTCATTGACAACGACCACGAGCCTGCGCGAGTTGTCGTGCGAAATGTTATTCAGCGCTTCCCACGTCATTCCCCCGGTCAACGCACCATCGCCAATCACCGCGACAACGTGGCGGTCTGACTGTCCCGTCATTTCGAACGCCTTGGAAATTCCATCTGCCCACGACAGTGAACTCGATGCGTGGCTCGATTCAACGATGTCATGGACCGATTCCGAGCGCTGCGGGTAACCGGCCAGTCCACCTGCTTCGCGGAGATGCGAGAAGTCTCGTCGGCCGGTCAGAATTTTATGCACGTACGACTGGTGTCCCGTATCCCAAATAATTGGATCGTTCGGTGAATCGAAAACACGATGAAGTCCGACCGTTAACTCGACGACCCCGAGATTCGGTCCGAGGTGACCGCCGGTTAGCGAAACAGAGTCGATCAGAAAGTCGCGAATTTCCTGCGACAGTTTCTCGCATTCGACCAACGTCAAGTTCTTGACGTCGCTGGGCGCGGAGATTTTTGACAACAACATGGCGGCCTAAAGGAGCGATCGCAAAACGTACTGGAGTATTCCGCCATTGCGGTAGTAGTCGGCTTCGCCGGGTGTGTCAATGCGAACGACAGCATCGAATTCAATTACCGTCGCGCTTGATGCAGAGTGTTCCGTCGGCGAGGCGACAACCCGAACCGTGCCCGGAGTAGTCCCCGCATTGAGTTCGTCAATACCCGTGAACGAGAACTCTTCGCACCCGGTCAGCCCCAGAGATTCAGCGTTATGGCCAACCGGGAACTGAAGTGGAATAACTCCCATACCAATCAGATTCGACCGGTGAATTCGCTCGAACGACTCCGCAATGACAGCCTTGACTCCCAAGAGGCTGGTGCCCTTCGCGGCCCAGTCTCGGCTGGAACCAGAGCCATACTCTTTGCCCGCAAGAATGACGAGTGGAGTTCCCGCCTGCTGATAATTCTGGGAGGCGTCATAAATGAATGATTGGTCTCCCGCGGCCGTGGTGAAGTCCCGCGTGTAACCACCTTCGACGCCATTCAGCAACTGGTTCTTGAGACGGATATTCGCGAAGGTGCCTCGGATCATCACCTCGTGATTTCCGCGCCGGGAACCGTACGAGTTGAAGTCACCGCGTTCGACACCGTTCGCCTGCAGGTATTTCCCCGCTGGGGTGTCCGCTTTGATTGAACCGGCTGGTGAAATGTGATCCGTTGTCACCGAGTCGCCGAGCAGCGCAAGGACCCGTGCCCCAGTGATGTCGGAGACCGGCGTCGTCGCAACCGTCATTCCATCAAAGTAGGGAGGCTTGCGAACATAGGTCGATTTCGGGTCCCACTCAAAAACGTTGCCAATCGGCGTAGGGATGGACTTCCAACGGTCGTCACCGTCGAAAACCGACGCGTACTGGCGAACGAACATCTCGGTGTCAATTGACGAATCGATTGTCTTTTGTACCTCGGCGGCCGACGGCCAGATGTCAGCGAGGTACACGTCATGCCCATCGGTGTCCTGGCCGAGAGAATCCTTCTCGAAATCGAAATTCATTGTTCCTGCAAGTGCATAGGCAATCACGAGGGGAGGCGACGCGAGGTAATTCATTTTGACGTCGGGGTTGATTCGGCCCTCAAAGTTGCGGTTTCCCGACAACACGGCGGTCACCGCAAGATCGTTGTCGTTCACAGCGGCCGAAATCTCGGGAGGGAGTGGCCCAGAGTTTCCGATACACGTTGTGCAACCGTAGCCAACGAGATAAAAGCCCAACGCTTCGAGGTCGTCCATGAGGCCGGCCTTTTCGTAATAGTCAGTCACCACTTTGGAGCCAGGGGCAAGTGTTGTCTTGACCCATGGCTTGGACACGAGGCCCTTAGCCACCGCATTCCGTGCGAGAAGTCCGGCCGCGAGCATGACAGAAGGGTTTGACGTGTTCGTACACGACGTGATTGCTGCGATTGCGACGTGACCGTTGTCGACAGTGAAGTGCTCGCCGTCCATAGACACGTCCGCGGCTTTACCTGCTCCGTACGCGACGAGGTCTTGCGCGAAGGTCTTCTTGGCCTTGTCCAGTTCGATGCGGTCCTGCGGACGCTTCGGGCCCGCAATCGACGGTACGACTGACGAGAGATCGAGTTCGAGATACTCCGAGAAGATTGGTTCTATGTCGGGGTTGTGCCACAGTCCCTGTGCCTTGGCATACTCCTCGACGAGAGACAACGTTTCAGACGGTCGACCGGTCAGTTTGAGGTAGTCGACCGTTACCTGATCGACGGGGAACATCGCGGCGGTCGAGCCGAATTCTGGGCTCATGTTTCCGATTGTCGCCCGATTCGCCAGCGGGACCTGTCCCACGCCTTTGCCATAGAATTCAACGAATTTGCCCACAACGCCGTGTGCTCGGAGCATTTCCGTGATGGTGAGCACCACATCCGTAGCAGTGATCCCCGAAGGGATGTCGCCGGTGAGTTTGAAGCCCACAACGCGCGGAATCAGCATCGAGACGGGCTGACCGAGCATGGCCGCTTCGGCTTCAATGCCGCCGACTCCCCACCCGAGTACTCCTAGCCCATTCACCATGGTGGTGTGGGAATCTGTGCCGACACACGTGTCGGGGAACGCAAGGTTTTCACCATCAACTTCCCGGGTGTAGACGACTTTGGCGAGGTTCTCGATGTTGACCTGGTGGACGATACCCGTCCCCGGTGGAACCACCTTGAAATTGTCGAACGCCGTTTGACCCCATCGAAGGAATTGGTAGCGCTCGCCGTTTCGCTCATATTCGATTTCGACGTTTCGTTCGAACGCATCTTCACGACCAAACAAATCGGCAATGACGGAGTGGTCGATGACTAGCTCAGCGGGAGCGAGCGGGTTGATTTTTTTTGGGTCTCCGCCCAGTTCTGCAACGGCTTCGCGCATCGTCGCGAGGTCGACGATGCACGGGACCCCGGTGAAATCCTGCATCACAACGCGGGCTGGCGTGAACTGGATTTCGGTGTCCGGTTCGGCGTTCGCATCCCAGTTGCCGAGCGCTCGAATCTGATCAGCGGTGATGTTC
>WLEN01000020.1 GCA_009704225.1 Actinomycetota bacterium
AAGATTCGGTCGAGACCGCTCTGGGCTTCAAGCGTCAGGGCCAACAAGTACCCGACCGATTCGATCGGTCCGGCGAGCACTGCCGCGGTGGCAAAGAACGCAAAAAGTTGGCCGGTTGTGAGGTCGCCTTCGCTCGCGAGCCATACGCCGACGAGCAAGCAGGCAGCAAGTGCGAAATCGGGAATCCACTCCAGCCAAAAACCAAGCGTCGCTCGCGCGTTGCCTTTAGCGACCTCGAGGTTTCGCCCACGCGCTGTTCGCTCGGCAAAACGTGACAGCGAGTCATCACCGCGACCGAACGATCGCAACACGCGAATCCCGTGAACCGATTCCTCGACCGACGTCGCGACGTCACCCCACTGGTCCTGGGCGGCCCTCGACAATCCCGTGAATCGATTGCGAAAACGAGACCCAAAAATAAACATCGGAATCGAACAAATCAGAAAGAGGATCGCGAGGGTCGGGCTCCACGTGAAGAGGATTGCAATGCCGAGGACGATGGCGATCGAGTTTCCCACCAACATCACCGCGCCGTATGACAGCCAGCGTCGCATGAGACTGACGTCGGTGTGGGCGCGCGACAACAACTGGCCACTCTGCCACTTGTCATGAAACGCGACCGGCAAGTTTTGCAGGTGGTCGTAAACCGCGTTTCGAATTCGTGAATCGATTCGGGTTCCCGGTGTGAGAACCGCGACTCGTCGCAGGTAGATGAACAACGCCTCGAGCATTCCGAGCAGTGCGATGAGGCCAACCGCCGGCCACACGAGCGTAGGGTCATCGCCGCGCAGCGGGCCGTCCACAAGAGCCTCGAGGGCAATCGGGATCCCCAGCGCCAACCCGCTCGAAATGAGCGAGATAACCATCCCCGCGATCAGACCGTAAACGTCGCGTCCGGCGAAGGGCAGAACCCGCGCGAGTCCGGGTATCGCCCCGATTGGGGGTGAGGATTCGGTGTCGGAACTTGGCATGATTACTAATTCAGTCTATGCATGGCAGAATTGCGCCGTGACAGAAAAAGAACTCATCAATATCTGGAATCGAGCTCGAACCCACCTCGTGTTCGCTCAATTAGCGCCGACGTTCTTGCTCATCACCACTGTCGGTCTCGTTCCCGCCATCCGCGACGCAGGAGCTTTTGCGGTGTTGGCCGCCCTCGGAATCTTGTTGGCGTCGGGGATTCTTGGGGCACTCGTGGAATTTGCCGCCGCACACGAGGCACAGGCTGTTGCGCGGGACATTGCGGCAATCGCGAAGCCAAGCCACACGTCGCTCACCATCATTCGATTCGCCCCGTGGTTGAACGTCGCGAAATTTGTGACACCGACCGTCTTTGTGGGGATTTTTGTCGCCCTCGCCGCCGCGCTGCTCGGCCTCTAGTCAGACGAAAATTTCACAGCGCTCGTGCCAGAAACGAGTTCTTAACTTTTGGCGTCAATGAACGAGAACGCCAGCATGTGGCAGATGGCAAGATGTGCGTCCTCGATGCGACCCATGTGCTGTTCCGAAACGTTGATGTGCAATTTCGCAACCGTTCCCAGTGTTCCACCGTCTCGACCAGTCAACGCCACGGTGTGCGCACCCTCTGACTGGGCGAATCGAAGCGCTCGAATCACGTTTTCGGAATTCCCGGAACCGCTAATCGCAATCACGATATCTCCCGGTGCGATGAAGTTCCGCAGCTGCTCTTCGTACACAATGTCGTATCCGACGTCGTTGCTGTAGGCCGAGATGGTCGACGTCGCATCGGTAAGCGCGATAACCCGAAACTTGCCGTCGCGTTCGAAACTTGCTCCTTTGAGGAGGTCAGTCGCGAAGTGGGATGCAGTCGACGCGCTTCCACCATTGCCGCAGGTGAAAATCGTTCGCCCGTCGGCACGGGCGGTTTCAAGTAATTTGCGCAACCGAGAAACGGCATCAAGGTCGATCGAACCCAACGCTGAGGTCAGCGACTCTCGATAGGAATCAAAATAGGTCACGGGTTAGCTCCTTTGCGCCGAGGTGAACGCCGTCGCGGTCGAATGTCGATGTCGTGATGACCGGAACCATGTGGCTCCAACTCTCGAGTTCACGACTGACGTTATCAGTCAGACTTTTCGTCAGGCGGGCGCCAACCCGCGAGACGCCACCACCAAGCACAATCACTGACGGGTTGTAAAGCAAGATTGCGTTGCTCAGCCCTCGTGCGAACATTCGGGAGTACTCGGCGAGAAATTCTTCGTCGGCAAACAATTCGACCGCGGGTCGTCCGTGGTCTTGTTCGATCCAGTAACCACTACACATTCTTTCGAGACACCCCATCCGTCCGCACGAACACAATTTCGGGTCTTCGCTGACACGAGTGTGCCCTAATTCGCCGGCTTCGTTCGACACTCCGCGCACGATTCGCCCGGAACTGATGACCCCCGCGCCGATTCCCGTTGATACCGTCACATAGACGAGGTCGTCGGAATCGTGACCCCCGTGATGAAATTCTGCGAGCGCCCCGACCTTGGCATCGTTGTCGACCGCGACGGGAAGGTCGAGAGTTTTGTGAGACCACTCCCCGAAATCAAATCCACTCCAGCCAGGTACATGGACCGATCGTTTGACTGTTGACGTCCGAAAATCGACGGGTCCCCCGAATGAGACGCCGATTGCGACCGCTGGACTGCCACCCGACTCGAGGTGTCTCTGATAGTAGGCAACCGCGTGCTCGAGGTTTTCGGTCGATCCGGTCGTCGGCCACGATTCGAGGTTGTGTACACCGTCATCGCCGGTGATTGCGGCGGCGCACTTTGTGCCCCCAATATCGATGGTCAGCGTCGTCGCCATCGATCCACCCCCGTCGGTTTCCACCATTGTATTGCGGGTGGCGCGGGACGCTAAGGAGACGCGTTGAGCGCATTCCCTCGGCGTAGTCTTCAGTCATGAACAAAGAGTCACGAATTCGCTATTGGATTTTCCTTGTCTTGGCTGGCATCGGACTTGTCACCGCGATGGTGTTCAACGGGATAGCCGTTATGTCCGGTCAGGATTACACCGCTGCGTGGTTCGGCACTGCCGTGGACTGGGTGTTGTCGGCGGACCTATCGATCGTCGCTATCGCGTCGGTCGTCTTCATGCTCGCCGAGGCTCGACGGATCGGGATGAAGCGTGTCTGGCTGTATATCGCGCTTTCCGGTGTGACTGCGATGGCGTTTACGTTCCCGCTGTTCCTGGCGATGCGAGAACGGCACGTTGCTGGTGTCGATACGCCAGGTAAATGACGACTGAAAGATAGAGCACCTGCGCTTCGGCGATGATGCGTTCCCACAGGCCGACCATGGGCTGTTCCGGGTTTGTCCATACCGACAGGAACGCGATCGAGCCAATGGCAAAGATTAGCGTCGACGTGACCGCGGCAACGGGGCGCACCACCCACGGGTAACTGCGGTCAAATCGCATCGAGAACAACGGCCACGCCGACATCAGAACGAATGTCGCAATCGCAAAGACGCGATGCCAGAACGAGGACGTTTCCTGAGTCGGGGTCGCAAATATCGTCAGCCCGTAGGTCGTAAGCCCCGCAAGAAAAATTGTGACGCGGCCCGGTAATGAAAGAACGGGAGCCCACACCGCGGCAACGAGCGACAGCGTACCGCCTAGGAGAAAGAACGAGGATTGCACCCATTTGACGGGCGAATCATCCGCGGCCAGATCGCTGATTGTTTTGGTGATGTGGTCGTATCCGGGCCAGAGCGAACCAGCAACGATCCAGCCCAGCGCGGCTTGAATCGGTCCGATAATCGCGGCGATGAGTGCGGGGCGGCCAACAAAGTTCATGCGAACAGCCTACGAGGCGTCACAGTGCGCCGATTCGTCGCAGTCGATTGAGCGCGCCGTCCTCAATCGGGCTCTCGGGACCGATTGCCGCGCGGATGGCCCGCAAAATGGCCCTTGTCACCGGAACAACAAGCCAAGACGGTTTGGCTGTGAGGCCAAGCATCGTGCGAAACTCGGGTCGCATCGACACCACCGCAGCGTCGAAAAGTAAGCGATAAATCGGGCGAACTACCACGGGCAGAGGTGGGCGGCGAATGAAGCCCACAACAGATTTTGTCGATTCGGTCGACACGAGTACGCGGCGCTTCCACAAGTCCGTGATGATGTCGTCCATCTCGCGCCGAGTGGACGGGGTCTGGTCTAGCCCCAGTGGTGCGACAGAACGCCCCCACTGTTCGACATAGTTATCGGCGGGCGACTCGGCTGATCCGCGTGGGATCGGTGTCGCCGCGTACATCTCATGTGCAACGAGGAAGGATTCCATGAACGCGACGTGCACCCAGAGCAAAAGGTCAGGGTCGGTAGCCCGATAGGCGCGCGTCTCGTGCTGTCCGGAGACATAGTCACCTTTCACGCGCGCGTGAAGGCGGTTCACACGCGTGGCTTCGGTACCGACAGCCGAGTGGCTTCCAAAGGTCGTGATGGTGAGCCACCGAATTGTTCCCGCCAATCGCCCCAGCGGGTCCTTCTCGTATCGCGAATGGTCTGCCACTCCCGCGAGCGATCCAGGGTGAAGTGCCTGCATGAGAAGTGCACGGATTCCGCCGACGAGCGTCCCGAAATCGCGGTGAATAACCCACGGGGCATCGGTCGGAACATAAAGGCCCCCGTCATCGCCCCCCGCAATGATGTCGAGCCACGGCGGCTTGCCATCCGCGGCCCCAGACAGCAATCGTCGAAATCGAATCGACAGCCATTCCTGCATAGGGTTGTTGGAAGTCATAGTGCGAATAGCCTATGGGTACAGTCTTTATTCCCCAGTCGAGGAGACCTCATGACATCACTCACCAACGCCACCGTCCTTGTCATTGGCGCGACGGGCGGAATCGGGCGGAGCCTCTGCGTCGCACTTCAGGAAGCAGGTGCAAACGTGATTGGAACGAGCCGCGACGCGACCACGTTGTCGAATCTCGCGGTCACCACCACGAGCCAGCGGGTACTCGATCTCGCCGATGGCGATTCCATCGCGGCGTTCTTGGACGACATCGAGGCTGACAATGTCCCACTCAACGGAATCATCGTGGCCGCCGGGGTCGTCGGTTTCGGTAACGCCGTCGACGTTCCCGCTGCGGGTTTCGACCGCATGATGGCAATCAATGCGACGGGGCCGATTCACGTGCTTTCGGCGCTATCCCCCATCGTCGGAAAATCGGGTGACGGATTTGTGGTGACGTTGTCAGGCATGATCGCCGAAACTCCGATGGCCGGGCTGTCCGCGTATTCAGCGAGCAAAGCCGCGTTGCACGCATTCAGCGTCGCGGCTGGCCGAGAGTTTCGTCGACTTGGCGTGCGGTTTATCGACGCGCGACCTGGTCACACGGAATCCGGCTTGGCCACACGAGCGCTCTTTGGCGAAGCGCCGAACTTTGGTGCGGGTCTCACCACCGAGGCCGTAGCTGCTCGAATTGTCGCGGCAATTACCAACGATGAGAAAGACCTGCCCAGTTCAGCCTTTATCTAGCTTGCCCGCGGATATCATTTCGCGATTTTTCCCGTCAATGCACTCGTTGCGGTGACAGTGCTGTAACCAGATTTTGTCGCGGTGACCGTCACAGAAATACGTCTTCCGCCATCACTTCGTTGAAGCACATACGTTGTTCCCGTCGCCGACGAAATGGGGCTACCGTTTCGTCGCCATTGTTGGGACGTTGTCGAACCCGACTCCCAAGATCCGATATTGACCGTCAGCGTATTGCCGACCTTGAGGATTCCCGAAATCGATGGCGTATCTGTCAGCTCCATTTCCGCGGCAACAGCCGGTTGTGTTGTCGCAGACACGACCGAATCTTGGTATCCGGCTTTCGACGCTGTGACCCGGAATGACACAACCTTTCCAACGTCGGCAGATTGAACGACATATGTGTTGTCCGTGTCGCCCGTTGCGGTCTGGCCGATAAACCACTCCGTTGATGTTGATACGCCCGCGCCCCAACTACCGACGTTCCCCGTCAAAGTCTCCCCGAATTGCGCTACTCCGGTAACTGTTGGTGTGCCGGGCACCAATGTTGGGCGGGCGTCACCCGAAACCGACAACCGATACTCGCCAACGCTTCCGTAGTCAGAGAATCCCGTCGATGATGCCTTACCAAAACCTGCTCCATCGACCTTGACGAAATAAGTCTGTCCCGGAGTGACAGTTACAGTGACCGAGGCAGCTAAGCCGGTTGCCGAATTCGCTCCGAGGCTAACAAAGCTGGGATTGACGGTCGCAATAGTCCGGTTGAACGAATTCACAACCGTCATTGAACAGTCGAGATCTGGACTGTAGGAGGGAAGCATGACCGCAATATCCACACTGGTTGCCGTTGTTGAAAAGCGGAAGTAATCGACGTCACTGCGCGCGTGAATAGTTCCACTCGTGGAGGTATTGAGGGAAACGGTGGTTGCTGTCGCGGTGGAGTTCCCAAAATCGTCGGACACGAGTGAAAGTCCTTGGGATTGCATGACAGCAAAGTCATCTTCACGATTGGTTCCACTCTTGTAATCGCCGTTTGACCATTGGACAAGTGGCTGATCGTAACCGGCACCCATAATCGGCGCCCAACCGCTTCGTCCCATGTAGTAAGCATCGCTTCCTTGACCGTCGTGGGACAGGCCGAGATTGTGCCCCACCTCGTGGCTGATGACGTCAGACAAGGTTTTTCCCGAGAAGTTAGACCGACTGAACGCAAATGCTGGTGAGTACCATTGCCAATCCCCGTCAGGGTCTACGTAATCAAAAGTTCCGACAAATGCGACGCCTTGACAACTCAAATTTTGACAAGCAATGTCGGAAATTCCGTTGTCCTCATCGGTAATGAGCGCACGGACGCCGTATTGGTTGTCGCTGTAACTCGTGCGATCAATTGCGGATTGACCCGGGTCTTCCGTGGTGACATCAACGTCGAACATCGAATAGTCTTCCGCGACGGCAGACCAGGCATCGATAATCCTTTGCCTCTCGGTCGAGCTAAAGCTCGGTGAGGCATCGATGGAATAGGCAGGAACTGGCAAAACGTTGGAAGACCATGCTGTATTGGTCAAGGTGTGACCGTCGAAATCCAAATAAATGACCTTCGTTGATCCCGACCGACTGTGTAACGCGAAAGCATCCGTGAGCGGAATGTCCGTAACCACAGGTGCGGCTCGTGTTGTCCGTAGAACGTTTTTGGTTGGGAGCGAAGGCTCAACAACGAACGTTTGGCCCTTCGAATCCACCTTGACCGTTTCATCGTTCACCGCTGTCGACCATGCAGCCTTCGATATACCCGACGATCGTTGCCAGCCCATCTCGACCGAACCCGATTGCGCCGAAACATACTCGCCGAGGGAGGGGTGACGGGGTCCGGCGGACGTTGGCACCGAGCTAGAAACAACAGAAGCCGCGCCAATTGCGAGCGCCAACCCCGTGGAGAGGACAACCAATCGGAATGGACGCATAATCAAAATTGTACTCTTCGACTGAGTGCGTCATTAAAGTCGTTTAGCCCGATGACGACCGTTGACCCCCGATGTCGACTGGTCCATACCCGCAGCATCCGCCGATTATTCGCGCACCGAGATTTACCCATTCATCGATGTGCCGTTGAGTCGCGAATTCGGGCTCTCCGACCCATGCCATCGCATCGGAATCCCAGGTTTGCCCAGCGTTGGGGTAGACGACGAATGGAAGGTCGGTCTCGACCGACGCGAGTGTTGGCGTGATGACAGCCAGAGGTGAACAATTGATGCCGACTGCCATGGCGTTCGCATAGTTCTCCCCCAACAAACACGCATCGACGAAAGTCCCTCCACCGCTGATTGTTCCTGGTTCGGACACGGTGAAGGAAACCCAGAACGGCATGTCCGGGCTTCTCGATTCGAGCAGATCCAGCAGGATGTGAACTTCGGTCAGGTCGGGCATCGTTTCTAGCGCGAGCAGGTCGGGTTCAGTTTCTAGGAGGAAGTCGAGTCGACGGTCGTGATACTCGCGAATCACCACATCAGAAACACCATAGTTTCCCCGGAATTCCGAGCCGTCATTGAGGTGGGCACCGTATGGTCCGATGCTCGCCGCGACGAGCGTGTCGTCGTTGGCCGCAAGCCGGGCGGCGGCCGTCGAATTTCGCAGGGCGCGCTCGACATCGTCATCAGACCAACCCACACGTCCACCACCCTCGAACGACAACTGGTACGACCCCGTGATGATGATGTCAGCACCGGAGTCAACAAACGAACGGTGGGCGGTCGTCACGGCGTCGGGGTTCGACAACAGCAACTCGCCCGTCCACATTGGGCCATCGAACGATAGCCCCTGTGCGTCGAGAGCAGTGGAGAGCCCTCCGTCGAGCGTGAAAACGCGAGTGTCGGTCACGCGCGTTCTTCAGCGATGGAATTCCCGCCGTCGACAACCAGCACTTGACCCGTGACATAAGCGGCTTCGGTACTCGCAAGAAATCCGATGCACGCGGCAACCTCGTCGGGGTTCGCTGACCTACCGACGGGAACCGTGTGTCCCTGACGTGCTTCGTGCGGTGTCTGCGATCCGGTAGCGATCCATCCCGGCGCAACGGTGTTCGCCGTGATTCCCGCTGCCGCCTCGTCAATCGCTAGCGATCGGTTCAACCCGACCATTCCCGCCTTGCTCGCCGCGTACGACGCGTCATTCGCCATCCCCATGACCGGACCGGTCACCGATGCGACCGAGATGATTCGCCCGTGGCCGCTCGCGCGGAGGGCGGGAAGGGCCGCTTTCGAAACCAGGAAAGCGGTCGTCAGATTTCGCGTGAGAGACGCATCCCACTCAGCTCGAGACATATCCGCAACCGAACCCGTTTCGCCCGAGGCCTCCATCGGCTTGGCGACACTCGTCATTCCGGCATTGTTGACAACGATGTCGATTCGTCCCAGCGCTGACACGACTCGCTCAATGAGTTGGTCGACCTCGGCATCGACTGTCAGGTCCGCGGCTGACGAGCCCGCCACGATTCCCTCTGCACGAAGTTCGGCTTCTCGGTCGGAGACACGGTCGCTTGCACCCGTCACATAAACAGAAGCGCCCATTCGTCCGAGAAACCGCGCGGTGGCAAACCCGATTCCCGTCGGGGATCCGGCGCCCGTGACGAGGGCGACTCGCCCGTCGAGGCGAAACACACTGTCGGTTGCCATGGTTCCACCGTAGCCGCGCAACCGCCGATTAGTGCGGGCGACCGCCGTTCATGAGCGACATCGAGATGGAGAGCATCGCGCGGTGAAGACGAGTGACCAGTTCCCCTTGGCGAATGCCGAGGTCCTGGGAGACGTCGGACATCGTGCGCTTTTCAATGAGCAGACCGCGTGCGACGGATTGGAGGGCGTCGGGCAACTCGGCCACGGCCTTTTCCAGTTGCTCTGCCGGGATTTTCGACAGGTCTGGCTCGTCTCCGTCAAATGAGACGTCAAGGTCAAAAAAGTTAGCCATATCGAACCCTTTCTTTAGACAAAGTTAGCGCGGTAGCTCTGCACAATCGACCGCATGCCGATTCCGCAAACGCCGACAATTTTTCCCGATCGGTAATAACCGAAGACGCAGTCACCGCTGATGTCTCCATCGATCAGTTTCACGTCATCGGCGAGCGCCAGCACGCCGTATGCGAGCAAGTGGTTGTCGTACTGGTCGGTCCAGAACGACGGGATGGGGCGGAACGCGCCCTGTGCTTGTTCCGTGAAAACCTGGGCGACGCGTTTCGCCGTTTCGGTCGGGATGTTCCAATGTTCGATTTGACGAGCGTCGTCGTCATATG
>WLEN01000021.1 GCA_009704225.1 Actinomycetota bacterium
AATTCGTCGAAAAGCGCAAGACCTAAGCCAGCGTGATAGCCGTCAGCCACACGTGTCCCGTTGTTTGTGGCGGTCACCGTCACGGTCTCGGGACTTGAACGCACTATCGTCAGTGCGATCTCAGTTGCGTGCCCATGGCGAATTGCGTTAGAAATCATTTCGAGCGAAACGATCTGCAGCGCGCGGGAGAAATCGTCGTCAGCCAGAGCGGACTCTCCCACCGCTGGATCCAATTCGAGGGTGACAGAACACATCCCCGCCCAAAAATCCACCAATTGACGTATTGCCCCCACTGCGTCGGCGGAATCCTCCGGCTCGGTCATGACAACCTCCAGCGCTGACGTCACTACTTCGATTGCTTGGTCGCGTTCCACCGCAGAGATTTTTCCTGACCCAGATCGAACGAGACGCGCCTCGGCAAGCACGCGAGACTGAACGGTTGAGTGCAACGTGTGTGTCAAGTGTCGTTGGCGCAACCATGCGCGCCGACGTGCTTCGGACAACTGAATCAACATGTCAACACGCGCGCCATCAAGCCGGGCGAGTTCCGCACGGCTCGAATACGCCCCGAGAATGATGAGTTGATACAAAAGACCTAACAGCGGCATGGCGATGCTACTAATGAGCCACGGTTGAAATTCAAGCTCGGCAGGATAAACCAGGGCTTGGTTGATCAGATGGGGCGGAATCCAGGCCAAGGCATGGGTGCTGGCGATAATCATCCCAGTGACTGCAAATGGGGATTGCCGACTACCGACTATCACGCCGAGGAGTCGAACGATTCCATAGACAGACAGCCCCGAAATGAGCGCGGCCATGAAGCCGTTGGCGAGGGGTAACAAGTCGAGAAGTACGGTACCCGATCCCAGAAAAACACCGAGGCCGGAATAGGTCGCGTTGATTTGATCCCGAATAGCGGGACGTGCGGGTGCCGCCAGGGCACTCATCGCGGCATCACGCTTTGCTGTGGACGTCGACCCCGCCGTGGCCAGCGTGTGGCTGAGTGGGCGGACGATGTCAGTGGCGAATGCGTCAATTTTGTCGGCAAGCCGCGACCGTGCAATTCGACCGCTGTGTATGTCGTCAACAAGAACCGAAATCGCTGGGCGAAGTGTTTCATCTACCTCCTCACGCAATCGTTCGTTGCTAGTGCTCACTTCACTGAGGATGCGGTCGCGCGTCCGTTCGGTCGCCAAAATCTCGGCACGTGTCGAAATGGATTTCTCGCGCGCTGTCACGACGCGACTGACAACGAGTGAAACGAGTGACAGCACGGGTGGCAGGCTGAGCGCTCCAAGGAAAATGCGAGAAATGAGGTGTGAGTCAGTTTCCAGTCCAGTTGGTTCGATAACGACCGACACAATTGTCCCCCGCAGGGCACCCGCAACGACCAGCGCACCGACCACAATCGATATGGATTGACGCCACTTGGCCGGGAGAACAATGCGGACAAGGAGTAGGAGGCTGACCACCACGGATACCGAGAACGCCGCAACACCGAAGGCTACGGGAAGCGATTGCGCGGACAAGCGCCCCACTTCAGACGCTGTCGTGGGCAAGAGCGTGACCGCGGCGAAGGGGACAATGGTGACGGCGCGAAAAGGCCAACCTGTTCCGAGGATGTCGACGAAGTCACGAGGCCGGGGAACGTTTTCAAACTGGTCGGACTTATCGACCATTGAGCTGATCCCAGTAGAGTCGGGCGAGTTGAACACGAGCGCTAGGACCGGGCGCAATATTGGCCGCGATCATCATCCGTGACAACAATCGCTCGACGGCGCGAATGGTGGTTGCGCGCGAATTCGCGATTTCATCATTGGTGAGACCCTGCGAAACCAATTTGAGAACGCCAATCTGGGCGTTTGACAACGATTGCGTGGCGGTTTGGGCAACCAACGGCCGAGAGCCCGCCGTTCGGACATCGAGCGCCTCCGTGACCGCGGCGCGTAAGGCAGTGGTCGAGCTGATTTCGGTCTTGACAATATATGAGGCGTCGTTCGGGATGGTGTTCCATCCCTTGCCCGTGATGCGCGGATCGGCGAGGTTGGTAATGAAAACGACGCCAATTGATGGATTGTCGGCGCGGGCCCGCTGAACCACATCAATGCCCGTCGGCCCCATCCCAAGGTCGATGTCGGCGATTACTAGTCTGGCGGACGTAGCTTTAACGGCCGTAATCGCCGATAGCGCGTCCTGCGCCTGAGTGACTGCCCACCCCTCGGCCTCCAAGATCTCGGCGATAATGCTGCAAATCAACGGTTCGTCGTCGACGACGACGGCAGAGCCCACTGACGAACCGGTCATGTTACTTTTTGCGCGCAACCGCGATCAACGAGGTGACGACCTGTTCTGCCGTTTGGGATGACGCGACGGCCTGTGAGTTTACCCAGGCCGCTGCGACGCCCGTGAGCGTGAGGGTCACGGCTTTCGACGAGGAAGCCGCGATTACAGGGGCGGGAGCGCCCTGCTTGTTCTGGCCGCGAACGATGAGCGTTGCGACAGGGAGTGCGATGGTGCACAGCGCATCGAGGATAAGAATCACGGCGAAGAATCGCCAGTACACATCTTGGAACGACGGCGGCGGGAAATTTCCGTCAGTGAGGATGATGGGGATGACAAGTGTCGGAACGATTGCTATGAGAATCAGAGCGACCGATAGAGAGGATCGAATCCATCGAAGTGGCGCAGTTTGCAGAAGCAACATCAGATTGGCGTGTGCCAGCGACAGCGCGGCGAGCCCCGAGATTGCGAACGTCTTGGTGATGTTCATGTAAACACCGCTGGGTTGATACATGTAGTCCCCGAAATCCCACCAAATGAGAATTGCGGCGGTGACGAGCGCAAGAGCGCTCATTCCGATGCCAATCCAGCCAACGGCTTTGACGTCGCGTTCGACGATGGCGAGGTGGCAAAGCGCGAGTACCGAGAATGCCGCAACGGCGAGCGTCGTGAGCATGACCTTGCTTTGGGTCTCGCCGAGTTCGCCCGACACGATGGTGTAAATGCCAATCAGTGCGGTGATGACGAGCGCGATAACGACTGTCCACACCGCGATTCGACGGATGCCTTTGATGTTTCGGATTTCGCCGGCGTTCTGTTGTGTGCTCATAGTCACAGACTACAAGCGCCCGCGCGAGAAACGCAGGTTCGAGAGGTCCTCGCTACTCGACGATGGGCAGACCAGTGGCGGCTGCGGCGTCATTCACGCTGCCGGCGTTTGTCAGATTGACGAAACCCATGTCATTCAGCGCGTCGATAGCCTGACCGGCGCGGTTGCCCGATCGGCAATAGATGATGTACGTGCCGGCGGGATCGAACGGCGCAATTTCGTCGAAGAATGTGGCACCCTGCCAATCGATGTTGATCGCACCGTCGAGGTGGCCGGTGGCGAACTCTTCGGGGGTGCGGACATCGATGACGGCGGTGACGGAACTCATGTCTACATTCTCGGGCGCACAGGCGGTGACGCCAAATGTGATGGCGAAGGCGGTGACAATCGCTGCGATGGTGGTTGCAATACGCTTCATGGGAAAATCCTTTCGATACCCCCTAGGGTATGCTATGCTCGACGCTAACGCAACTCAGAGGAGCGCCATGATTATTGAGCCAACCCAATTAAAGACGGCGCGCGATCGACTCGCCCGTGTTCAAGGTCAAATTGGCGGAATCGTGCGGATGATCGATGAGGGTCGCGACTGTAACGAAATACTGCACCAACTTTCTGCGGCGAGCACCGCACTGAGTCGCGCCGGATTCACCATCATCGCAACGGGAATGGCGAATTGCGCCACCGAGCCATCTGACAGCGAAAGTCGCGCGGCGCTTGAAAAAGCGTTCATGTCCCTTGCGTAAAGTGAACGAATTATGAAAGTAGTCATCGTAGGAGGCGTTGCCGGCGGGATGTCGGCCGCCACGCGACTGCGCCGACTCGACGAAAACGCGGACATCACTGTTTATGAGGCAGGTCCGGACGTGTCCTTTGCAAACTGCGGGCTGCCATATTTCATCGGCGGTGTAATCGGAAAACGGGAAAGCCTGCTGTTGCAGACTCCCGAAAGCCTTGCGGCTCGATTCAATCTCGACGTTCGCGTGAACTCGCGAGTGCTGTCTATAGATCGGGCGGCGCGAACGGTGACCGTGCGGAATTCCGAGACCAATGAGACCTTTACCGACTCCTACGATTCGCTCATCTTGTCTCCGGGTGCGGCTCCCCGACAATTGGTGATTCCGGGATGGGATCGCGCGCTGACCCTGCGAAGCCTCCCCGACGCCGACCGAATCGTTGCCGCAATCGGGGGTGCTCCCAAACACATTGTCATCCTCGGAGCCGGCTTTATTGGTGTCGAGGTCGCTGAAAACTTGCGCCACCGAGGACATTCGGTGTCGATAGTCCAGTCGGGGCCGAGCATCCTTTCCCCGTTCGATCCCGAAATGATTGAGCAGTTCCATGTGAATCTGGAACGTCACGGCATCCAAATCCTTGTCAACACGACCGCGACCGAGATTACGGAATACGCGGTTGAACTCTCCGACGGTGCCCGACTCACCGCGGATGTCGTCATTTCGTCTGTTGGCGTAACTCCCGATCACGCGTTGGCGGTCGAGGCGGGGCTTCGCATCGGGGCCGCCGGCGGAATCTGGGTTGACAACCAGCAACGCACGAGTGATCCCGCAATCTACGCGGTCGGCGATGCGGCGGAAAAGCAGTCAGCGTTCACCGATGAAGATCAGATGGTGTGGTTGGCCAATCTTGCGAATCGTCACGGTCGACTCGTCGCCGATGTCGTTGCGGGGCTCGACGTGACGGCTCGGCCTTCTGTCACTACGGGAATTGTCGGTGCGTTTGGAATGGCGGCCGCGATCACCGGTTTGAGCGAGAAGTCCGCCCGCCGAGCAGGCATCGTTCACCAGGTGATGCATTTGCATCCAAGCTCGCACGCGGGCTATTACCCCGGCGCCGAGACGATGTCGCTAAAGGTAGTCTTTGCACCCGACACGGGCGCGATTCTTGGTGCACAGGCGGTCGGAAACGACGGTGCGGACAAGCGAATCGACGTGATTGCCACTGCAATTTACGGTCGGCTCACGGTGTCAGACCTCATGAATCTCGAACTTGCGTATGCACCTCAGTTCGCGTCGGCGAAAGATGCGATCAACCAGGCAGGATACGTCGGTGACAACATCATGGATGGGCGCACCCCGACCGTTCAGTGGCACGAGCTCGAGGAACGTCGTGCCGCGGGCGCCGTTCTCATCGACGTCAGAACGGCTGATGAAAATCAGGCCGGTGCCATACCTGGCTCGCTTCTGATTCCCGTCGACGACCTGAGAAACCGCCTCGAAGAGATTCCGGCTAAGGACGTCATCGTCCACTGCAAGGTCGGACAGCGCGGTCACACCGCAACTCAACTTCTTCGTTCCCACGGAATCAGGGCGTCCAACCTCGATGGTGGATACCTGACCTGGCGCGCGGGGATGGATTCGATTGTCCGATCGAATTCTGTTTCACCATTCACCAACAACTAAGGAGAAACCATGTGCCAGAAAGTGACATGCAGCGGCTGCGGAAAGCCCACGTGGGACGGCTGCGGACAGCACATTGAGCAGGCCCTCGCCGATGTCAAGCCCGGCGACCGCTGCACGTGTAAGTAACTCCAAACTCGAGTTTCACCGTGTGGCGGTGGTGACGGTCAGGCGACTACCGCGTCGCCTTTTTCCGCGCCGCTGACCGCTTTTCGGCTGAAGCGCCGAGCGAGAAGCTCGCGACCAACGCCACAGCGAGGAATCCCGCTGCGAGGTAGGCAGCACTCGCGGTTCCGCTAGACATGGCGAGCTTGGCGTCGGACGCGAAGTCGGCTGTCGCGGGGTTTGCGTCGAGTCCGCTGATGGCTCCACCTGCCGAGTCAATAACGGCGGCAACAATCGGTGCACTCATCGCGTCCGGCACATTGCGATCGGCGAGTGACGACTCGAGGCTGAACTGTGCCGTCGAGAACAACACCGTTCCGATGACGGCGATTCCTAGTGCAGAACCGATCTGGCGCGAAGTGCTGGAGGTGCCAGAGCCCTGACCGCTCGCCGCGACAGGGACGTCTTGCAGGACGACACCGGTCAGTTGCGCGGTCGCGAAACCGACGCCCATTCCGTAGACAAACAGGAACGGCACGATTGACCAGCCAGAGGCCTCTGGCGAGATCATGAGACCGATACCGGCGACGCCGATCATCTCGAGAATAAGCCCGATGCGAATGATCCAGGTTGGCTTTAGGCGCGAACCCAAGCCGGCGGCGACTCCGCTGGCGACGAATGAACCGACGGCAAGCGCGAGGATGACCAAACCGGATTCGAACGCCGAGTAGCCAAGCACGAACTGAAGCCAGAGGGGCAGCGCCAGGATGATCCCGAATTCGCCCATGCTCACAATCAGGGCGACGAGGTTACCATTGCGGAAACTGGGAATCGAAAACAGTCCGAACGCGATGAGGGTCGACTTACCGGCTTTTTGACGGCGGAGCCCGTGCACGATGTACAGAGCAACGGTGAACGCGGTAACCATGAAGGAAATCGGGACGACCGAGATGTCCAACGGCCACGTCCAGTCACCGATTTCAAAAGCTTTGTTGATGTCCCACCACCCGAAGTTGCGTCCCTCGATTAAGCCGAAGACCAAGCTGCCGCTGGCAAGAACACTGAGAAGCGCGCCCGTCCAGTCGATGGCGCGTGCGTGCTCGACATCTTTGGACTCGGTGACAAAGAGGAAAACACCAATGGTGATGAGGACACCGAGCGGGATGTTGATTCCGAAGGCCCAGTTCCACGAGAACTCAGTCGTTAGCCAGCCCCCGAGAAGAGGGCCAACCGCGACCATTCCACCGATTGTTGATCCCCACACGGCGAACGCGATTCCACGCTCTTTGCCCTGAAAGGTCGCGTTGACGATTGACAGGGTTGTCGGTAGAACCATGGCGCCACCGATTCCTTGAATGACGCGCCACGCAATTAGCGCACCGGCGGTGTCGGACATGGCGGCAAAAATCGACGACACGATGAAGAATGAGAGACCGACAACGAGCATCGAACGGCGCCCCCACTTGTCTGCCAACGCGCCAAACACGAGGAGAAGTGCCGCGAAAACTAGTGTGTAGGACTCTTGAATCCACTGGACGTCCGTCGAGCTAGCGTCAAGATCGATGACAATAGCGGGGATTGCCACGTTGATAATCGTCGTATCGACGATGACGAGGGCGACGGCGAGGCTAACGAAAAGAAGAGCAAGCCAGCGGTTTTTCTGTGTAGACATAGACTCCAGCATATCCGCGGGTGCAATCTCAGATTTACCTGTTAGCATTAAGAAGTCGGCTCAGGACAGGCAGAAATTATTCTGCAAATTTGTGTGGTTTGTATAGGTTCCGAGTCGGGTTGACAACATCCTGTTGGCAATGGTCCCCACTCGTGAATCGAACCCGGTCACTGATAGCTCGGTTTCGTGCGGCACTGCTGTGTGCCGCCATGGGTATTTACAAGCCAGAAAGCATTCTGATGCCCAGCAACACCCCTCCCGCGGAACGCCGCGGAAAGAACTTCGTTCCGCGCGACGCCGCTGCGAAGAAAAAGAGCCGTTTCGGCCGCCCCGATGGTCCGGTAGGCGCAAGCCGCCCGGTACGCGGCGCCCGCGACGACCGTCCCGTTCGTGACGCTCGTCCGGCACGTGACGACCGATACGCCGGTGGATCACGCACCGCGCGTGACGACCGTCCGGTTCGTGACGACCGCGGCGCACGCCCCGTTCGTGACGACCGCGCTCCTCGTGCAGATCGCACCGACCGTGCGCCTCGAAACGAATATGCGTTCCGCGATGGCCGTCCGGTTCGTGAAGGCCGCCACGTGGATGCGAAGAGCAAGTTCGACCGTCCCGTTCGGTCGACCCGAGACGAACGACGTGACGTACGTCCCGCTCGTGATGACCGGTTTGTTGGTGGCTCACGCCCAGCGCGTGACGACCGTGCACCGCGCACGGATCGCAACGACCGGCCGTTCCGTCCCGCTCGTGACGATCGCCCGGCACGTGACGACCGGTATTCGCGTGATGACCGCCGTCCTGCACGTGACGACCGCGCCCCTCGCACCGATCGCTTCTCGCGTGATGACCGGCCGGCACGAGACGACCGTCCCGCCCGCCGCGATTCCGACTTCTACCCCTCGCGCGACGAGAAGGCGTTCTACGAGCCCGGCGAAGACGTCGTCCTCGAGCGTCTTCAGGCGATGGCCACCGCGGCCGACGACGTCGATGGTGTGACGTTCGGCGATCTCGGCTTGGGACGCAATATTGAATCTGCTCTGTTGGAACTCGGTGCAACTGCCCCGTTCCCCATTCAGGCCGCAACCATTCCCGACGTGCTCGCTGGTCGTGACGTTCTCGGGCGTGGTCGGACCGGTTCAGGCAAGACCATCGCCTTTGCCGCACCGATTGTGGAACTCTTGATGGCGAACGGTGGCGGAAAAAAGCGCAGCCAGGGTCGTTCGCCTCGCGCACTCATCCTCGCTCCGACTCGTGAACTCGCGATGCAGATCAACCGCACCGTGATGCCTATCGCAAAGTCTGTTGGTCTCTTCACGACGACCATCGTCGGTGGGGTTCCTCAGGGTTCGCAGGTCATGAGCCTCCGTCGTGGTGTGGATATTGTCATTGCCACGCCCGGTCGTCTCGAAGACCTCGCGCGTCAGCGTCACATCGACCTGTCACAGATCCAGATCACGGTTCTTGACGAGGCCGACCACATGTGCGATCTCGGATTCCTCGAGCCGGTTCAGCGAATCCTTCGCGACACCGCAGAGGGCGGACAGCGCTTGTTGTTCTCGGCAACACTCGATAAGGGTGTCGCCTCGATCATCGACGAGTTCCTCCCCGAGCCTGCGATCCACGAGGTCGCTGGTGAAGACCAGTCCTCGTCGACCATCGATCACCGCGTGTTCATCATTGATCACCGCGACAAGATTCCTCTCATTGAAAAACTCGTTCGACGCGATGGCAAGACCCTCGTGTTTACGCGCACCCGCGCGTATGCCGAGCAGCTCGCCGACGAACTCGAGGACGCCGGAATCCCGGCGACCAGCCTTCACGGTGACCTCAACCAGTCGCGTCGTACTCGCAATCTCGAGCGCCTCACGACGGGCCGTGTCAATGTGCTCGTCGCGACCGACGTTGCAGCGCGTGGAATCCACGTCGACGACATCGACTTGGTCATCCAGGCGGATGCCCCTGACGAGTACAAGACGTACCTGCACCGCTCGGGTCGTACCGGTCGTGCCGGCAAGACCGGAACGGTTGTCACGCTGATCCCCAAGCAGCGCCAGCGCCGCATGACGGACCTGCTCAACCGCGCTGAGATTCAGGCAGTCATGGTCCCGACCCGCGTCGGAGACCCGCACCTCGACAACCTCGTCTAGCGACAATCTCAATGCCCACTCGGCTCTGCACTCGC
>WLEN01000022.1 GCA_009704225.1 Actinomycetota bacterium
CGTCGTTAATCATCGTGTCACTCACGGGAAAAATGCCCCAAGAGTCCAACTCCGAGACAAGCGATCTCGCCGACGCCCTGACCGGGCTGGGTTGGGCGCACTCGGCGGCCCGTGAGGTTGCGCGCGATGTCATTCGTGATGCACCAACGGCTAACCTTTCCGAACGTCTGAAAATCGCACTCGCGTCACTCGGCGGCAATTCGTGACCGAGGTCGATGCCGACTCCGTTTTCGAGGGGGCGCTGAGGCCTGGCTCGCTCGAGGAATTTATTGGCCAAGAAAAAGTCCGGGAACAGTTGTCCGTCATGTTGTCGGCGGCAAAGATCGAGAACCGAACTCCCGACCACGTCTTGCTGGCTGGCCCACCCGGACTGGGAAAGACGACGCTGGCCGTGATCGTCGCTCACGAATCGGGCTCTCCGCTTCGTATGTCCAGCGGTCCCACAATTACGCACACCGGTGATCTGGCAGCGGTGTTGTCGTCGTTGACTGAAGGGGAGACCTTGTTCATCGACGAGATCCACCGGTTGCCTCGCGGTGTCGAAGAAATGTTGTACATCGCGATGGAAGACTTTCGAATCGACATCATGGTGGGAAAAGGTCCGGGGGCGACGACCGTTCCTTTGCAAATCGCCCCATTCACATTGGTTGGCGCAACGACCCGATCTGGGCTTCTGCCGGCACCGCTGAGGGATCGGTTCGGATACACGGCTCACCTCGAGTACTACGAGGTGAGCGAAATTGAGTTCGTAATTCGTCGAAGCGCGCGGCTGTTAGGAATTGAACTCGACACGCACGCGGTTAATGAACTGGCGCGCCGGTCACGCGGGACTCCTCGAATCGCGAACCGACTACTTCGCCGAGTCCGCGACTATCTTGTCGTTCATGATTCCGCCGGGTCACGGGATGCGGTGAATGCGGCGCTCACCGTTTTTGACATAGACGACCACGGGTTAGACCGGCTCGACCGCGCCGTGTTGACCACGTTGATTGAGTCGTTTCGCGGGGGACCTGCGGGAATCACAACGCTGGCATCAGCTGTCGGTGAAGAGCGGGACACTCTCGAATCGGTGGTTGAGCCTTACCTGGTTCGGGTCGGTTTGATTGCTCGAACCCCACGTGGTCGTGTCGCGACACCCGCCGCGTGGGCATTGCTCGGGAAGGAGCAACCGAGCGGTCTATGATGGAAACGTTGTGTTCCCAGAGTCCCGAAAGGACGGTCACTGCCCATGGATCTGACTACCCTGATGATGGTCGCCGTATTGGCGCTCATGGTTATCTTTATGATTCGCAATTCGCGCAAGCAAAAGGCTGATCGCGAAGCGCTGGTGAGCAAGGTTGTCAAAGGTGCGAATGTCATGACGACCTCGGGCATATTCGGGACAGTTCTGTCAATCGATGTTGAGCAAAACGAGATTCTGCTCGAGACAACTCCGGGAACCAAACTCCGCATTCATCGTCAGGCCGTAACGAGCGTTGTAGAGAAGTCCGCACCTGTTGTTGCCGCCAAAGCAACTGGATCGCAGACATCCGCCGCGAAGCCCGCGACCAAGTAATTCACCGGTAGAACGTGGCGACAACAAGTACTTCTTCTCGAGCGCGTCGTGCGCTCGTGTGGCTTGCTGTCATTTTTGCTGCATTCGGCGCGATGATCGGGTCGGGCGTTGTTTTTGACAAGGCGGGATGGACACCGAAATTGGCTCTTGACCTCGAGGGCGGGACACAGATTATTCTGAATCCACAAATCGCGGTCGGTGCGACGGTCACGGAAGAAGAACTTGCTCAAGCTGTCGGGATCATTCGTCAGCGGGTTGATGCCACAGGAGTTAGTGAAGCTGAAGTGACAACTCAGGGCGGCACGAACATCGTCGTGTCGATTCCAGGTACTCCCGACCAGGCGACTCTCGATCGCATCCGCTCGTCCGCGAAACTCGAGTTCCGCCCCGTGCTCATTACTGATGTGTCGGACATTGTCAGCCAAGTAGCGACAAACGTCGCTGAGGCGCTGGCCAAAGACCCCAAAGCGGATCTGAGTACTCTTGGCACGCCCCAAACCCCTGCCTCATGGGCAGTCCCGGCGGCTGAACCCACGAACTTCAGCGATCTGAACTGGGTGACGCCTGAGATTTACCAGGACTATTTGACGACTCCCTGCGATGTGCTCGATGCGTCCGGTGCTAACACTGCTGACCCGACAAAGACCCTGACAGTGTGTGCGGACGATCAGTCCTATAAGTACATCCTCGGTCCGGTTGAAGTCGATGGCGCGATGGTATCGGATGCGTCCGCAAATTACATCCCAGGTGCAAATGGCGTACAAACGAACGAATGGGGTGTGTACCTGACGTTCAACGCCGCGGGAACTGCAGCATTCGCCGATGTCACCGCGAGGCTCACGACTCTCGTGGGAGCGCAAAATCAGTTCGCCATCGTTCTCGACGGAAAGGTTATTTCCGCTCCTCGAACTCTCGCGGCGATCCCCGATGGAAAGCCTGTGATTTCTGGTTCGTTCACTGAAATCTCGTCGAAAGCGTTGGCCGACCAACTGAAGTTTGGGGCGTTACCCATCGGTTTCGAGGTTCAGTCCAGCGACACCGTCACCCCCACGCTTGGCGTCGCTCAACTCGAGAGCGGTCTCATTGCCGGCGCGATCGGACTTCTTCTTGTCGTGATTTATGCACTTTTCCAGTACCGAGCCCTCGCGGTTGTCACCATCAGCTCACTCGCGACGGCCGGTGTGCTGACGTACGTGGTGATTACCTACTTGTCGCAAGCAAACGGCTACCGTTTGTCCCTCGCGGGTGTTGCCGGGCTAATCGTCGCCATCGGTATCACCGCAGATTCGTTTATCGTCTATTTTGAGCGCGTTCGAGACGAGCTTCGTGAAGGACGCACACTGATTTCTGCCGTCGAAACGGGTTGGAAACGCGCGTCTCGCACGATTATCGTCTCCGGTGCAGTCAATTTGTTAGCTGCGATTGTCCTGTTTGCGCTCGCGGTGGGTAACGTGCGCGGTTTCGCGTTCACTCTTGGAGTGACAACGGTGGTCGATCTGGTCATCGTTATGTTGTTCACTCACCCACTCTTGCAATTGCTCGCTAGGACGCGCTTCTTTTCGTCTGGACATCCTTGGAGCGGGTTGGATGGAAGTGCCTTGGGAGCTGTTTATCGCGGGCGCGGGGAATTCCGGGTCGACCAATCTGTTACCTCGGGTAAGCGTGCGCGTGTCTCGAAAGAAGCGCTCAAACGTCGGTCGATTGCGGAACGCAACGCTGCGGACAACGGAGGTGACCAGTGAGTTCCATCACCCAGTTCGGAAACCGTTTGTACACGGGAGAAACGAGCATCAATTTCATCGGACGCCGGGTCGTCTGGTACCTCACCTCATTGGCAATCATCCTTGTAGCAGTCGCGATTACTGTTTTGCGCGGAGGTTTCGCCTTCGGAATCGAATTCCGCGGTGGTTCCGAATTTCAGGTTTCAAACCCAGCATCGACCGATACCTCGATTGCTGAGCGGACAATCACCTCAGAGGTAGGTGCCGCAGCTGCTCCCAAAATCTCGATCGTCGGCGGAAAATCTGTTCGAGTTCAGACCGATCAATTAACAGCAGAAGAGACCGACGCGCTTCGCGTATCGCTCGCGGATGCCTACTCTGTCCCCGTCGACAAGGTGACGTCCTCGTTCATTGGGGCGTCCTGGGGGTCGGACATCACAAGCCAAGCTCTTCGTGCCTTGGCAATCTTCCTCGTGCTCGTGAGTATCGTCATGGCGTTGTATTTTCGAACGTGGAAAATGTCCGTTGCCGCAATGGTGGCCGTTGTTCACGACCTGATTATTACCGCTGCCGTATATGGAGCGTTTGGTCTCGAAGTCACGCCCGCCGCGGTGATTGGATTGCTCACGATTCTCGGCTATTCCCTTTATGACACTGTCGTGGTTTTCGACAAAATCCGTGAGAACACGTCCGTCGCGTATGACGAATCGAAACGTTCGTTTGCGGAATCCGTCAACTTAGCGGTGAACCAGACGCTGGTTCGCTCGATCAATACGAGTGTCGTCGCTGCCTTACCCGTGTCGTCGATTCTTTTTATTGGGTCAATTCTCTTGGGGGCAGGAACCTTGCGCGATATCGCCCTGAGCCTGTTCGTCGGAATTCTCTGTGGAGCGTATTCAACAATGTTCATTGCTGCACCGCTCTACGCACAACTGCGCGAAGGCGAGTCGGAGTCGGTCAAGCAAGGGCGCAAGGAGCGAACGGAAATCGTCCGCAACGCTTCAGGAGCAGTTCGTTAATCTCTGACGCCTAAACTGAACTCAGGAGGCGCCATGTCGGAAACCAATCCCAACGGTTCGGCACAGCGTCGCGCGCTTCTCCCTCGCTTGTTCTCGCGCTCGGAAACTGGGGGAGCGCTGGAAAGAATCCTCCGGGCTCTTCGCCAGACAAACCCGCGAGCAGACGTTGCGATAGTCGAACGTGCCTACCAAGTAGCAAAAACTGCCCACGAAGGTCAACTTCGAAAATCTGGTGAGCCATACATCACCCACCCACTCGCGGTCGCCGAGATCCTCGTGGAATTGGGAATCGGCGCCAAGACTATTGCTGCCGCACTGCTGCATGACACCGTCGAAGACACTGCCTATACACTCGAAGCGGTCACACGCGATTTCGGGGCAGAGATCGGACTTCTCGTCGATGGGGTCACCAAACTCGACAGACTGAAACTCGGCGAGGATGCCCAGGCCGAAACCGTCCGCAAAATGGTGGTGGCCATGTCCAAGGACATTCGCGTTATCTTGATCAAGCTCGCAGACCGTCTCCACAACGCGAGAACGTGGGGCTTCGTCGAGTCAGAATCGGCCGAGCGTAAAGCCCGCGAAACGCTCGAAATTTACGCTCCGCTTGCGCACCGGCTCGGAATTCAGACAATTAAGTGGGAGTTGGAGGATTTGTCCTTCGCGGTGCTCCACCCGAAGTTGTATGTCGAGATCGACTCCCTCGTGACCGAGCGCACTCCAGAGAGCGATCGGTTCGTTAAAGAAATCATCGACCAGATTTTGGTGGACCTGAAGAGTGCCCGCGTGAAAGCCCAAGTGGCCGGAAGGCAGAAGCAGCACTATTCGATTTACCAAAAGATGATTCGGCAGTCTCGTGATTTTCAAGAAATCTACGATCTCACCGGAATTCGCATTTTGGTCTCGTCAATTCGCGATTGTTATGCTGCGCTCGGCGCGGTTCACGCCCGCTGGAATCCGATTCCAGGCCGCTTCAAGGATTACATTGCAACGCCCAAATTCAACCTCTACCAGTCTTTGCACACGACCGTATTTGGCCCCGATGGCAAAGCCGTCGAGATTCAGATCCGAACAATGGATATGCACAAGCGCGCCGAATATGGAGTGGCTGCCCACTGGAAGTACAAAGAACGCCAGGTTCTGGGTAGTAAATCGAGTGATGAGATCCTGCCGGATGAAAACATGGCGTGGCTCGCGCACATCACCGACTGGGAAGGAGAGACGGAAGACCCTTCCGAGTTCTTGGACACTCTTCGATACGAGATTGGCGCAAAAGAGGTTTACGTTTTCACGCCAAAGGGGAAGGTCATTGGGCTGTCGGTAGGCGCAACCCCTGTCGACTTTGGCTACGCCGTTCACACAGAGATTGGGCACCGGGTGATGGGGGCAAAGGTGAACGGTCGACTAGTGCCGCTTGATACACAACTCGGTTCGGGTGACACCGTCGAGGTGTTGACGTCAAAGAATCCCGAGGCTGGACCCAGCCAGGACTGGTTGAATTTCGCGACCAGCCAACGTGCGCGATCAAAGATTCGTAGTTGGTTCACGAAAGAACGCCGCGACGAAGCCATTGAGAGTGGTCGAGAAGCTCTCGCCAAAGTGGTTCGCAAGAAAAACCTGTCACTGTCAAAGGTTTTGTCCGCTCAGAATCTTGCATCCGTTGCCACTGGGCTCAAGTACGAAAACGTCGACAGCCTTTACGCCGCGCTCGGCGAAGGTCAAGTCTCTACGCAGTCCGTGCTGGAAAAGATCATGGTGTTTGTCAACGATGTCGAGCATGATGACGACACCGTTTTCGTTGTGCCGACGCGCAAACCGACGGCGACCAGGGACAACGACTCGGGGGTTCTTGTCCGTGGGGCCGCTGACATTCTCGTCAAACTTGCGAAGTGTTGTACTCCTGTGCCAGGCGACGGAATCGTAGGGTTCATCACTCGCGGAAATGGCGTGAGTGTCCACCGTGAGGATTGCCCCAACGTCAAGGGTTTCGACGACGAACGGGAACGCATGATCGAGGTTGAGTGGGCGGGGTCGTCATCAACTGTTTTCCGGGTCCACATCCAGGTTGAGGCACTCGATCGAGGAGGACTCTTGTCGGACATCACGCGCGTTCTGTCCGAGCACCACGTCAACATTCTTACGGCTACCGTCCAGACCGATTCACAACGACTCGCAACGTCACGTTTCGTCTTTGAAATGTCGGATACGACACACCTTGACCGCGTTTTGTCGGCGGTCAGGCGAATTGACGCCGTTTACGACGTGTACCGCGTGAACGCGGGCTAACCAATAGCGGCTAGCCACTCTTTCTTGGATGCAATCTCCGACTGGATGCGCGCCATTGCGGCAGCATCGGAGAGCCCAGCCGCTTGCGCTTCGAGTTGGGCGATGGACGCTTCCACCTGAGCAGCGAATCCTTCACGGAGGGCAACTTTCGCCGGGTTTGTTCGTTCAAGGTGGTCGGTCTCGAGAGTACGAACATGTCGTTCGATCGCGCGGATACCATCATTGATTCTGCGCTCGTCGGCCTTGGCCACGTTGCCGAGGAGATCCCACTTGGTGCGAAGTTCGCGAAAGCCCCGCTTCGCAGCGTCGGCGTCCTTTTCACTGAGAAGGTGCTGATACTGGCTGAGGAGCGCTTCCTTCGCCTCGGTGTTTGCTGTCCACTCGAGGGAGCCTGCACTGTAGAGCGCGTCGCCAGCGGCTTTGAATCGATCCCACAGTTGGTTGTCAAGGGCTCGTGCGGCGCGCGGCGCCTTCTTCCATTCCTCGAGTAGTGAGCGGTATTGGCCAATTCCGTCCGCACCCTTCGGAGCGAGGGCTTCGGCCTTTTCGCACAGATCAGTCTTGACACTCTTTGCTTCTTTGTCTGCTGATTGTTTGGTCTGGAAGAACGCCCGCTGTGCTCGGTCAAATGTCTGACGAGCAGTCTTGAAACGGTTCCACAACTCATCGGCGGCCTTCTTGGGAATGCGGTGCGGGAGTTTTTGCTCTTCCTTCCAGGAATCGAACAACTCACCAATTTCTTTCTGGGCATTCCGCCAGTGAATTGAGCCGTTGATCTGTAATGCTATTTCTTCTACGCGCTCGACGATCGACGTTCGACGTTCTAGTGACTGAGCAGACGCTTCTTTGTTCTCAGCGTCCTGTTTGTCTTTGAGACCTGCAATCGACTCGGCGACAACTCCGACTCTCAGACGTAGGGCGTTAAGGTCACCCACCGCGTGCGCGTCCGTCAAGGCGACAACCAACTTTTCGATGGCGGCCAGAAGGTCTCGCGCGGACGCACCTGCCTTCGATCGCTGCTCGAGCAGGGTAACCTGCGATGCCAACTCCGTGAACCGAGTGACGTAAAACGCGAGAGCTTCGTCCGCTGAGACATCGACGACCTGACCGACGCTACGCCAGTCCCCGTCTTTGACCCACACGGTGCCGTCAGCCTCGACCCGACCAAATGTTGTTTCGCTTTGTGCCACCCGTCAACATTACACAGAGCACGCCGTCTCGGATACACCGTTTCTGAACCGTTATACAACTGGGTGCGCGCCTATCATGGAGAGGTGACGGGCGAAACGGGGCTTTTCGGTGGAACGGCACCACTCGCCGTGCGAATGCGCCCGCGATCCGTCGACGAGGTTGTTGGTCAATCTCACCTTCTGGGCAAGGGTTCACCGTTGCGCCAACTGGCCGAGCCCACGGGCTCAACCGGAGTCTCGGTAATCCTGTGGGGTCCTGCGGGAACCGGGAAAACCACCATTGCGCATGTCATTGCACGGTCGTCCAGTCGACATTTCGTCGAGCTTTCCGCTGTCACGGCGGGGGTCAAGGATGTGCGCGAGGTGATGGAATCTGCCCTGTCGCGAATTAGTGACGGTGGATCGCCCACGCTCCTGTTCCTCGACGAGATCCATCGCTTCACGAAGGCTCAGCAAGATGCGTTGCTTCCGGGTGTTGAAAACGGCTGGGTTACTCTGGTGGCGGCGACAACGGAAAACCCGTCATTCAGTGTGATTACCCCGCTTCTCAGCCGCTCCCTCCTTCTCACCCTGAGGCCTCTTACCGACGACGATGTGGCAGCGCTTGTCGTGCGCGCGGTTGACGCACCGGAGGGCCTCGCCAAGGGGGTAGTCGTCGACGCGGAAGCGCTCGCGTCCCTTGTACGACTCTCGAGCGGTGACGCACGGCGTGCGCTCACGACGCTCGAAGCCTCGGCGAACGTCGTCGGCGCTGGCGGAACAATCACGGCCGAGACGGTGGCTGCAGCCAGTGACAGAGCGCTACTCAGATATGACCGAGCGGGTGACGAACACTATGACGTCATCAGTGCGTTTATCAAATCGGTTCGGGGCAGTGATGTTGACTCGGCGATTCACTATCTGGCACGCATGATCGAAGCCGGTGAAGACCCGAGATTTATCGCTCGACGGTTGGTAATCCTGGCGGCGGAAGACATCGGGGTTGCGGACCCCTCGTGTTTGACTATTGCGGTCGCCGCAGCGGATGCGGTGCAGTTGATTGGAATGCCAGAGGGTCGCATCCCGCTCGCTGAGGCTACTATCCATCTTGCGCTCGCTCCAAAGTCGAACGCTGTGATTACTGCGATTGATACTGCGATTCGGGACATTAGGGACGGTGCGTTCGAGCCCGTCCCGAAACATCTTCGCGACGCTCATTATTCAGGTGCAAACAAACTCGGGCACGGCAAAGGTTACGTATATCCACACGACATTGATGGGGGAGTCGCTAAACAGCGCTATCGCGATGGCAACGCGCCCAACTATTACGAGCCGAGCGGGCATGGTCGCGAGCAAGAACTCGCTGAACGACTTGCGCGTATTCGTGCGATCCTTAACGCCGGTTGAATGGCGCGGTTCGCCTCTTTCTGTTAGAGTTTGAACACCGCTTGAGAAGACAGACGTGCGGCTGCGTCTCCTC
>WLEN01000023.1 GCA_009704225.1 Actinomycetota bacterium
GACCGCGTGTGGGGTTCAAACTATTACGGGGACACAAAGACTCTTGACGTCCACGTCAAGCGCATCCGAAGCAAAATCGAACCCGATCCAGCGAATCCACAGTTCATCATGACCGTTCGAGGTCTTGGCTACAAATTCGAGACCTAAGGGACTCGGCGCAACCACTCGTCAGTGAGGAATTTGTCTGTCACGAGTTGGGCGGCTCGAGAGCGCTCGTTGTCGGTGATGATCCCCTCTGTCAGCCCGTAGAGCTCACGAAACGTCTCGACCATCCTGTTGATGACCTTGGTACGCGTCATGCCCGACTGGCTTTTGAGTGGGTCCACGCGCTTCGCCGCACTCGTAACGCCTTTGTCGCTCAGTTTCTCTCGACCAATCCGCAACACCTTCATCATCGCGTTCGCGTCAATGTCGTAGGCCATCGTGACGTGGTGTAACACGGCGCCGTTTCCCAACCTTTTCTGAGCTGCACCGCCGATTTTGCCCAGTGGGCTGGCGATGTCATTGAGTGGCTTGTACTCTGCCGCAATTCCGATGGAGTTCAGTGCCTGAAGGACCCAATCGTCGAGGAACGCGTAAGAGTCAGCAAACGACATGCCACGGACAAGTTCGGCGGGGGCATAAATCGAGTAGGTGATGGTGTTACCTGGCTCGATAAACATCGCGCCGCCGCCGCTCACGCGGCGAAACACCCCGACACCACGCGAAGCGGCTTCGTCTAGATCGACCTCATTGCGAAGAGATTGGAAGGACCCGATAATCACCGCTTTCTCGTTCCACTCCCAGAATCGCAACGTCGGCCCGCGTCGCCCAGCCCCGACTTCTTCTGTCAAGACCTGGTCGAGTGCCATGTGTTCGGCCGCCGACAGCGGTTCTGGCGCGAGAAACTCCCAGTCATATTCTGCAAACGATCGCGCGTCGGCAATCGCGCGACGAACCGCTGTTGCGACCGCTTCGGGGTTTACGCCGAGCATGACGACGTCGTCCGGAAGAGCGTCACGAACCCTGCGCGCGATTTCGCCCGCTTCAGAGGTAATCGGGAGTCCCTCGATTGCGCGGGTCATTGCATCCAGAGCTTCGTCCGGTTCGAGAAAAAAATCACCAGAAATGATGACGTCGACGAGGTGTCCGTCGCGTTCTTCGGCTTCGACGACAATCAGTTTCCCGCCGGGGACCTTGTATTCGCCCTTCATATCGAGACGGAGGCGACGTACGGGTAGTTGGTTCCGCTGACTGTGGACATGCGCCCCATTTTAGGCGGTGCAGGGGAACCTACCGAGTCTGCCTAGGATGAGATACATGGTCGGTCGTCGAAAGCGCAGTGAACGCGAACCGAGACCATCCATGTTTCGCGCGCTGTCAAACCGAAATTTCCGCGTCTGGATCATCGGTGCACTACTCTCCAACATTGGCGGATGGGGGCAACGCGCCGCGCAGGATTGGCTCGTCCTCACCGAGCTCACCAACAACGATGCCGTCGCGCTGGGAATAAGTCTTGCGCTCCAGTTCGGTCCGATTTTGATCCTCGGACCGTTCGTTGGGCCGTTCATCGACCGCTTTCCGGGGCGAACAATCATTCTCTGGGCGGCGGTGGTGGAGACCCTGTTCGGTGTCGTTCTCGGCATCGCCGTTTTGGTCGGAGTCGCCAACCTCGGGCTCGTCTATGCACTTGCGCTGGGACTCGGCATAATCCAATCAATCGAAACGCCGGCCCGACAAATCTTTGTCAACGAACTAGTCAGCAAAGACACCGTTTCCAACGCCATCGGACTCAACTCAACGATGTTCAACACCTCGCGTCTCATCGGGCCGGCGTTGGCCGGGATCGGCATCTCGGCAGTGGGGACGGGCTGGACAATTCTTGTCGCTGGACTCATGTTCTCCTCCGCCGTTGTGTCTATTTCGTTGCTCCGACGCAATGAGTTACACGCCGTTCCGAAAGCACCGAAAGAACGCGGTCAATTCCGCGCTGGGCTCGCCTACATCCGATCTCGGAAAGACCTCGTCGTTGTGCTCACCATGTTGTTCATTGTCGGCACGGTCGTCTTCAACTTCGGGATTTTTTCCAGCACTATGGCGGTCATCGAATTCGGGCTCGGCGCGCACGATTACGGTTTCATCATGTCGGCTCTCGCCGTGGGATCACTCGGAGGTGCTCTCCTTGTGACTCGAAGCGCCCGGCCCCGACTTTCGGTCATCACCATGGCCGCCGCATCGATCGCCGTCGGAGGGTTGGCCGCTGCGCTGGCGCCAACAGTGACAACTTTTGTCGTGTTGTATCCGATTTTGGGTTTCGGTGGTGTTCTCATGGTCGCAACGATCAACAGCTACATCCAAACCACAACCGACGAAATCTATCGTGGGCGCGTGATGGCCATTTTCTCGACCCTGCTGGTCGGCGCTACGCTCATCGGCTCGCCGCTCGCAGGTTGGGTATCGAACGCGTTCGGTCCGCGGTGGGCGATTGGCGTTGCGGCGCTTGGGGGGCTGGTTGCGGCAATCATTGCGGTGGTGTGGATGCGAAGTTCTCACAACATCTCGACGATGGACACGGTTCGATCTGCCTTCACTCGGTCGTCGACCGAACAGTCTGACACCGCCACTCAGTTGATCACCATCACCGAGCGTGGTCCCTAGCGCGCCAAACCCTCCAAATAGTCTGAACTCGCGCACCAAACCGCCTAGAATAGCGGCGTGGACGCAACTGACAAGCGAATAATCGAGCAACTCCGCGAGAATGCGCGCGCTGGATACGCCGAAATTGGCGATGTTGTAGGTCTGTCGGCGAGCGCCGTAAAGCGACGGGTCGATCGTCTCGTTGATTCGGGAGCCATCCGCGGATTCACTGTCAACGTCGACCCGGCTGCTGAAGGCGTAGGCGTTGAGGCCTACGTTGAACTGTATTGTCGCGGGACGGTTTCGCCCGATGATCTTCGGAAACTCCTCCATGGCGTTCCTGAGGTGGTTTATGCGGGAACTGTGTCCGGACAGGCCGATGCAATTGTGCACATGCGCGCCTCGTCAATTCCTGCTCTCGAGGCGGCGCTCGAAAAGGTTCGCAATGCTCCAAACGTCGACCACACACGGTCCTCCATCATGTTGTCGCGACTCGTTCATCGTCGAATTCTCTGAAAAATGTTCTGACATGTGCCCTCCGAAGCATTCGTAACGCGAGAATGGACACATGCGAATCGGAGTCCTCACTTCAGGCGGCGATGCCCCTGGTCTCAATGCCGTCATCCGTGGCGCTGTTCTCAACGGTGAACGCCACTACGACATGTCCTTCATTGGAATCAGAGACGGTTGGCGCGGCTTGGTCAACGCCGACTTTCAAAAACTCGAACGCGCGGATGTCAAGGGAATCGGCAAGATGGGCGGAACGATTCTCGGTTCTTCTCGAACAAATCCGTTCGAAGACAATGGCGGCATTGACCGCATAAACCAGGTCATGGCCGACGCGGGCATGGATGGTCTGTTGGTCATCGGTGGCGAGGGTACTCTCGCGGCGGCGAATCGCCTATCCGAGGCAGGAATCAAGATTGTTGGAGTCCCCAAGACAGTGGACAACGATCTTTCTGCCACCGATTACACGTTCGGTTTTGACACCGCGGTCAACATTGCCACCGATTCCATGGATCGCCTCCGTACGACCGGTGACTCCCACCATCGGTGCATGGTCGCGGAAGTCATGGGTCGCCATGTTGGCTGGATTGCTCTACATTCGGGGATGGCAGCGGGTGCCCACGCAATCCTGATTCCCGAGCGCAAAACGTCTCTCGACGAAATTGTTGGTTGGGTCAAATCCGCCTACGAGCGCGGTCGTGCACCGCTTGTCTGTGTTGCCGAAGGATTCCTCTTGGACACGATGGATGACGCGCACAGTGAGCGGGGGCTCGATGCGTTCGGTCGACCTCGACTCGGCGGAATCGGCGAAATGCTTGCTCCCCTGATCGAAGAGGCGACGGGCATTGAGACTCGTGCAACGACGCTCGGTCACATCCAGCGCGGTGGGACCCCGTCGGCGTTCGACAGAGTTCTCGCCACCCGATTTGGGATGAACGCAGTGCGTGTTATCTCTGAGGGCGGCTGGGGAGCGCTGGTTGCCCTTCGAGGAACCGACATCGTCACCACAACCTTCGAGTCAGCTCTCGGCCAACTCAAAACCGTCCCTGACGCCCGCTGGTCCGAGGCCGCGCTGTTGTTTGGTTAGGCGTCTCGGAATTCCAGCAACGCGTCAATGAGCGCTTCGTTGCTGCGTTCCACCGCTGTATGCGACACTGCCAAACCTGCCTGCTGCGCGTCAAATGCGGTTCGGGGTCCGATGCAAATGACGGCGGTTGATTCCGGTATTGGACTGAGTTGCTCGGCAAGTTGTCGCGCGACACTTCCCGAACTCACGAGGATTGCGGTGATATCACCCGAGTGAACTCGAGCGCGGACGTCCGCCGAGACCGGGACCCCCACGGTTCGGTAAGCAGAAACAAAGGTTGCATTGATTCCGCGCTCGTCAAAGCCGGCAGCGAGAATGGGTTCCGATGTTTCCGAGTGCGGAACAAGAATTGTTGACTCGACAAAGCCTTTGGGTAGCGCGTTGATGAAACCACGCGACGAGTTATCGGTCGGCGGAACAAAATCAACACGAATGTTCGCGAACGACAACGCTTGGGCCGTCGTTTCACCAATCGCAGCAACACGTGTGCTCTCGGGGATTTCGACCTTGTGATGTTGTAAGACGTCAACGGTCGTCGCACTCGTCAGGACAATCCAGTCGTACGTCCCCGAAGCGAGGGCGTCGAATTCTGTCTGAAGTGAGCTGGCGTCATCAGCAGAGGCAAAGTTGACGACGGGCGCCACGACCGTTCGCGCACCGAGGGTTGTGAGGAGGTTTGTGATGTCCTCTGCGAATCGTCCACCGCGGGGAATCAACACCGTCTGGTCGCCGAGTCGACGAATCACCGGGATACTCGCCGTTGGGCTCACCTCGCGAATTGCAAAATCAGTCATCCCCGAAGACCGCCCATGCGATTGAACTGACAACGATGACTCCGAGAATTCCTGCACCGACCATCCATGGCACGGGGTTTGCTTGGAACGATCCCGCGACACGTTCGCTCAGAATCTTGCGTTGTTCCGTCAGATCAAGTTTGTTCTCGAGTTCGGAAACAGACTTCTGGAATTGTTCGCGTCGTGCCGCGATGTCCGCGGCGATTTTCTGACGCTCATTTGCCATCGGTTGTCCCCTTCCCCAAGTTTCGGAAATCCTTCGCAATTTGGTCGACCGATTCGAACGGAGTAAAACCTTTGCGAATCGACGCGACACCCAGCGCAATAAATGCAACGCCGCCGACCAGCGCGGCGGCGGCAACAGTTAGTGCGGCTGCCCATGCCGGCATGAATTCAGCCAAACCAAGAATGAGGGCGACGACGAGCATCGTCAGGAACATGGAAACCATTGTCACACCCAGCGTCACCCAGCCAATACCAATGCCGGCAGCGCGTAATTTTCCCGCAAATTCGGATTGAAGCAAGCGAATTTCTGCACGAACTAGATCGCTGAGCTCGCGTGGCAGATCTGCCAGCAACCGAAAAAAACTACGCGTTTTCGCGTCTTTCGCCATAAGCGGTTACTTCTTCGGTTTAGAGGTGGGTGCTGATGGAGTCGTCTTTTTCGACGCTGGCGTGGACGACGGCTTTCGCGCCGTGGTTGCGCGTTTTGTGGGCGGCTTGACTGATCGGGCTGCCTCTACGCGCTCGGCTATCTTCTTGACGTTTACAGAAACAGCTGACGCAACCTCGGGCGCGTTCTCCTTGACAAATTCCGTCGCGGCGGAAACCTGCTCCTGCACTCGTGGGTCGTTCCACACCTTGAGTGCTGCGTTCTTCATCTGGTTGTAGCGAGCACGTCCATCGCGAGTGCCGAGGACATAGCCAATACCGAGACCGAGTACCAAAAGAATTTTCCCGCGCACTGTGAACCCCCTTGTATGCCTTTGAGATTAAATAGCCTAACCCTGATTAGCGAAGGCGAAAACCGATTGAGTGTGTTTTATCTTGTGAGTGGCTTGCGTGTCACCAAATCGTCACGCGCTCGGCTGGGTCGAGCCACATCGGATCGGCTGTCGTTACGCCAAATGTCTCATGGAAAACGTCTAAGTTTCTAACAATTTGGTTGCACCGGAACTCGGGCGGCGAGTGAGGATCAATCGCGAGAAGCCTGAGGGCTTCTTCGTCGCGTGCGGATTGCCTCCATGCCTGCGCCCACGACAAGAAGAATCGTTCCGCGCCGGTCATTCCGTCGACGAGGGGCGGCTCGGCGCCATTCAATGACAGCAGGTACGCCTTCCAGGCGATGCTCAGGCCGCCAAGGTCGCCGATGTTTTCGCCAATCGTCAATTCACCATTGACCGTGTGACCCGGAAGCGCTCGAGGTTCCAGCGCGTTGTACTGGTCAATCAGCGCTTTAGTGCGTTCCGTGAATCGCTCGCGGTCGACATCGCTCCACCAATTCGACAAGCGTCCGTCACCGTCGAATTCGCTTCCTTGGTCATCAAAACCGTGCCCGAGCTCGTGCCCGATGACGGCCCCGATTGCGCCATAGTTTGCCGCAGCGTCACGCTCGGCGACGAAGAACGGGTACTGCAGAATTGCGGCGGGAAAGACTATTTCGTTGAAGCCAGGGTTGTAATACGCGTTCACTGTTTGGGGCAACATGAACCATTCGTCGCGGTCGAGCGGTTTTCCAACCTTGCCCAACTCGCGCGCAAAATCGAATCGAGCGATGGTGAACATGTTTCCCACGAGGTCGTCAGCCGTGACCTGAACCGACGAGTAATCGCGCCAGCGAACCGGATACCCAATCTTGGGGGTGAATTTATCAAGCTTCTCGAGCGCTCGCGCCTTTGTTTCGTTGCTCATCCACTCGAGGTTCGAAATCGATTCGCGGTACGCCTCGATGAGATTCGCGATAAGCAAGTCCATCTGGGTTTTCGCCGCCGGCGGAAAATGTCGCTCAACGTAAATTTTACCCACTGCTTCGCCGAGGCCTCCCTCAACAAAACCAACTGCCCGCTTCCAACGGTCACGCAGTTGCGGAGTGCCCGACAGAGTCGTTCCGTAGAACGCGAAGTTCTCGTCGACGAATTCTGCGGAAAGGTAAGGAGCAAGTCCATGAATGACCTGCCAGCGCAACCAGTCGGTCAGTGACTCAAGGTCGGAAGACTCGAGGATCGCACGAGCGCCTTCGATGAAGGAGGGTTCTCGCACAACCAGCTCGGCAAAAACGTTGTCCGCGACACCAAGAGCGTCGCGCCACGGCGCGGCGATCGGGCCAAGCGACGTGGCGAACTCGTCCCATCCCACAAGGTTGTAAGTCGCATGCGTGTCACGCGTCTTCACGTTGTCCCAGTGGACGGCCGCAAACTTCTCTTCGATTGAATAGACACGCGCCGCGCGGTCTGCGGCGTCAGACAAACCAGAAATCACAAACATTCGTTCGAGGTGCCCTCGGTACGCTTCTCGAATCGACGCGAATGTCTCGTCGCGGAAGTACGATTCATCAGGCAGTCCAATTCCACTCTGCTCGACGAAGGCGAGGTAACGCTCTGGGTCGCCCGGGTCGTTGTCGACCCACATCGACACAAACGAGCCGATACCGTCTCGCTCGAACTCCCCCAGCGCTGACATGAACTCGGCCAAACTTCCCACGCGGTCGATGCGGTGCAGGAGGGGCTTCAGGGGTGAAGCGCCGAGCGCGTTGACAGTGTCGACATCCATGAAACTCGCATACAGATCGCCAACTTTACGGGCCTCTGTGCCTTCAGCCGCCGACTGGCACTCTTCGATAATTACGCGGACGGCCTTTTCGGCCTCTTCGGCAAGAACGTGGAACGAACCGTACCGAGCGCGATCTTCGGGGATCGGCGTCCGCTCAATCCAGCGTTCATTGATGTGGCGGTACAAATCATCGGCGGGACGAATCGCGTCGTCGCGTTCGTCAATTTCAATTCCAGACGTTGTCATAGCCACTCCTGTTGATAGGCGTTTTTAGTTGAGCAGACCGAACTGTTCTGCTTCCTTGGTCGGTCCCGCCACCAAGACCTCGTCATGTTCGGCAACGATCGTGTCGCTGTCGGCGTTGACCCAGGTCCCTTTGCCCCTCTTTACCGCCATCACCGTTACGCCATATCGTTTGCGAATCTCGGAATCCCCGAGGCGGGTTCCGATGATGTGTTGGTTTGCCGTTGTCTTGATGATGACGTAGGTGTCGTCGACCTCGATGAAGTCGGTCGATCCCTTGACCTGGTGGGCGACGCGGCGGCCCATGTCGTTCTCGGGGTACACCACGTGGTGAACCCCCACTTGCTCCAAGATTTCGCCGTGTTCGACTGAAGTGGATTTTGCCCAAATCTCTTTGACCCCGATTTTGGTGAGGTAGGCAGCGGTCAGGATGCTCGCGAGAATGTCGGAGCCAATCGCAATGACGCACACGTCGTACTCCTTAACATTGAGTTGCTCGAGTGCTTCGTTGACACCGGGGTCAACGCGGACGACTTTCGTCAACAATCCGTTGTGACGCTGGACACGGTCCTCGTCGGTCTCTATTCCCAGCACCTCGATTCCGATCTCGACA
>WLEN01000024.1 GCA_009704225.1 Actinomycetota bacterium
AAAGGAGTTCATCTCGTGACTGTTCCCTCTTCGCTTCGTCAGCGTTCCCCCCTCATCGTTACGATCAGCGTTGTTCTCGCGCTGATTGGTGGTTTTGTGTCCTTCGCCAGCGTGTGGGTCGATGTGCTGTGGTACGACCAGGCTGGGTTCACCTCTGTTCTATATACCCAGTGGATCGCCCTGGGAATCATTGGGGTTTCCGCCTTTTTCCTCATGTCCGTTCCGCTATGGCTGAGCTTGAACATCGCGTATCGCACGCGACCATTGACGGTTCGATTGTCGGAAGGTGCGGAACGCTACCGTCTCGCCGTTGAACCGATTCGCAAACTCATCATGCACCTCGGGCCGCTGGTCGTTGGTGTGTTTGCCGGGATTGCGGCTGCAAGCAACTGGCCCATCGTTGTGCAGTGGCTCAATAAGACCCCGTTCGGTCAGACTGATCCGCAGTTCGGGTTTGACGTGTCATTTTACGTCTATGACCTTCCGATGTACCAGTTTGTCGTCGGGCAAATAGAGAGCGCACTTCTGGTTTCCCTTCTCGCTGGCGCGGCGGCTGGTTTCATCTATGGCGGTGTCCGAATTTCGGCGACCCGTGAGGTCATCGTTTCGAAGCCGTTCCGCGCCCAGATCGCCATTCTTGGAGCACTGTACGTGCTGGTTCAGGCCGCGAACCTGTGGATTAACCAATACAACACGCTGGTGTCGCCCTCGGAGGGTTTCCTCGCCACGGGAGCCGGATTCACAGAGGCCACCGCAACAATCCCCGGCCACCAGATTCTCGCGGGTATTGCGGTGCTCGTTGCTCTGTTCTTTGTGGTTACTGCCTTCGTCGGACGCTGGCGTCTTCCCATCCTCGGTGGTGCGATGCTCATCGTTGCCTCGATTGTCATCGGTGGCGTCTACCCGTGGATTGTGCAGCGATTCCAGGTTGACCCCAGCGCTCGAACGCTGGAGGCCCAGTACATCCAGCGCAACATTGATGGAACGCGCGCAGGCTTCGGTTTGGACAAGGTCAACGAAGTTGTCTACGACGCGACGACGACGGCGGAACCGGGAGCCCTTCGCGCGGACGCCGAAACTACCGCACACATTCGCATCATTGACCCCGGTCTCGTGTCGGACGCGTTTGCGCAACTCGAACAGTTCCGCCAGTATTACCGGTTTCCCGCGCACCTCGACGTCGATCGATACTTGATCGATGGCACGATGCAAGACACGGTTCTTGCCCTCCGTGAGCTTGACCTCAGCGGCCAATCGTCAACCTCGTGGTACAACGACCACGTGGTCTACACTCACGGTTACGGAATAGTCGCCGCCTACGGAAACGAACGCAACACCGACGGCCAGCCGACGTTCCTCGAATCGGGAATCCCCGTGTCCGGTTCGCTCGGCACGTACGAGCCACGCATCTATTTCGGTGAGTCATCGCCGCCCTACTCGATTGTCGGCGCGAAAGGCGCGGACGGGTCACTCGAGCTCGACTACCCATCGGCATCGTCCGAGTCCGAGGCGGGAAACGCGAAATACACCTTCGAAGGTGACGGCGGCCCCAAGCTGGACAACATCTTCACCCGGTTGATTTACGCAATGCATTTCCAATCCGAACAGCTGCTGTTGTCAGACGCGATATCTGATGACTCACAGATTTTGTATGACCGTCACCCGCTGGTTCGTGTCAACAAGGTCGCGCCATATTTGACGCTCGACAATGACCCGTACCCCGCTGTTGTGGACGGACGAGTCGTGTGGATTGTCGATGGCTACACCACGAGCACCAACTACCCCTATTCGACCCCGGTTGATATTTCGACCGCAATTCTCGACACGTACACCGCTGGGTCGACCGTACCGAGCGGTGCGGCTAACTACATGCGGAACTCGGTAAAGGCGACTGTCGACGCGTATGACGGCACGGTCACGATTTATGCGTGGGACGAGACGGATCCGGTGTTGTCGACCTGGGCAAAGATTTTCCCCGACACACTCCAGCCGGCGAGCAAAATGAGCGCCGACCTACTCGCGCACATCCGTTACCCCTCGGACTTATTCAAGGTCCAGCGCGAGGTTTTGGGTTCGTATCACGTGACGGACCCCGGAACGTTCTACTCTTCCGAGGACACGTGGGTCACTCCAAACGATCCAGTGTCGACACCCGAAAACCCCACGCTTCAACCGCCTTACTACCTGACGATGCAGATGCCGGGTGCGGAAAAGCCGGCATTCTCGTTGTACTCGACGTTCATTCCGCAGGCGACGGGCGAAAACTCGCGAAACGTCCTCTACGGATATTTGTCGGCGAACTCCGACCCCGGCCCGGACTATGGCAAGTTGACACTGTTGACTTTGCCCAAACAAACCACAATCCCCGGTCCGGGTCAGGTTCAGGCCCAGTTCGACTCAGACGCGACTGTGAGCCAGCAGCTCAACTTGCTGCGTCAAGGACAGACCGAAGTCATTCCCGGAAACCTTCTAACCCTTCCGGTTGGGGGCGGGCTCTTGTATGTCCAGCCGGTTTACGTGCGATCGACGGGTGAGACCTCGTATCCGTTGCTTCGGAAGATCCTGGTGTCCTTCGGTGACTCCATCGCATTTGAAGACACGCTTCCCGCGGCGCTCGACACCCTCTTTGGAGGAAACGCAGGTGTCGATCCGGGGACACCGGAAACACCAACGGAACCGGTAACTCCCAACGAGAATGTATCCCCGCAACTCCAAGCGGCACTCGAGGAGGCACGTCAAGCCCTGCTCGACCGGGCAGCGGCGTACAAGGCGAATGATCTGGTTGCCGCCGCCGAAGCGGACAAGAAACTCCAAGCCGCTTTGCAGAGGGCATACGAACTCTCGCGCTAACCCGATTTCGCTGGGCAATTGCCCCGTGATAGACTCGACCCTTGTGACGCGGGGTGGAGCAGTTCGGTAGCTCGCCGGGCTCATAACCCGGAGGTCGTAGGTTCAAATCCTGCCCCCGCAACCACGTGAAACGGTCCCGAATTCGTTCGGGGCCGTTTTCGTTTGCACAAATCGCTGGGCGATAGGCTCGGAATATGGAGAGCCTCAGCGTCGGGTTGGTGCAATTTTCGCCGTCCGATGACGCCGCCGACAACCGTGATGTGTTGCGCGACGCGTTTGGCCAGATCGACGACGCCGACCTCATCGTTCTTCCCGAATATTCCGCGTGGTTTCACGCCGACAACAGTCTCTGGCATGATGGCGCAGAACTCATTGACGGACCATTCGTCACATTTTTGACGGAACAATCGCGGAAACACGCGGCGACGATTCTCGCTGGGCTACTCGTATCGAATGGCGACATCATCACCAATACCGTTGTCGCGGTCGATACCCACGGCGTAGTCGGACGATACGACAAGGTCCACTTGTATGACGCGTTCGGAGCGCTCGAATCGGCTGTCATCACGGCGGGGGACCCAGCCGAATCCCCGTTGATCGTTGACGTCAACGGATGGTCGGTCGGCGTTCAAACATGTTACGACCTCCGATTTCCCGAGGTGTCGCGCCGCTTGGTGGATGCGGGGGCAACAGTCCTTGCGGTTCCCGCGGATTGGGTTCCGGGTCCGCGAAAGTCGGAACACTGGCAGACGCTCTTGAGGGCTCGGGCCATCGAGAACGTCTCGTGGGTTGTCGCTGCGAATCACGCCGGGTCTTCCGGAATCGGAGAATCAATGGTCATCGACCCGCTGGGGGATGTCATCATCGAGGCCAGCACGGGCGAAATCGTGTTGGACGTCGTTCTTGACCCCGGCGCGGTTCTGGCGGCACGCCGTGTGAACCCAGCTCTTCGGAATCGTCGCTACGGGGTCGCACCGCTCTAGCTGGGGATAATTCGCCCCGACCTCGGCGAGGTGTGGCACCCTCACTGAATGCGCATTTCGTTAACCGTTGCATTCGTGCTACTACTCGCGGGTTGCTCTGCAGGAGTACTCCCCGAGAACGTTTCCGCCGCGACACCGCCGGCGATCGCAGATACCAGCGTCCTCATATCGGATGCCGAGGCGTTGATTGGGGCGACGCTGAAAGAGTACGTCGACGTGACGAATCACATCGTGTCCGGTGATGCTCCGGTCTCGGCAATAAATGACCTGACTACTCCCGAATGGTCGATCGAAGAAGCCGCCGGATTCGAGGCCCTCGATGCGTTGGGTGGAAGTGCAGCGGCTGTCTCGATGGCTCGTTGGCAGCTCACCTCGATGCGGGGACGACACACACTGGTTGATGCAATCGTTTCGGCCTGTCTGGGCAGCCCCACAACACAGATGCATGTGACCGTTCGATTGATTCCGCGCGACGGCGCAATCATCATCGATGAGATTTCACCGTGGGAGGACTCAACGTGGTGCGCCATGTCGCCGTCGCTCTGATTTTTGCGCTGACGACGACGGCGATGTCGACGCCCGCGACAGCACTCTCATGCAGCGGCGCACAGATTTCTGCGGGGACGTGTTCAGTTGGCGGCGGAACAACCGACACCGGAGTCGACCTGTGGGGAGACGTGACGACGGGCGGCTCTTCCGGAAGCGCTGATTCCGATGGACCGGATGAATGCCCCGTCGTTGTCAACGGGCAGTGCGTGGGCTCCTCACCGCCTAAGGGTGGTGGGGGACCGACGACCGTCAGCGATCTCGAATCGTTTAAACCGCGCTCACCGCAGCAGTTCGCCGAACCGTCCGGATGGGCAATCCAACGGATCCCGGTGAATTTTTGGTCAAACGCGAAGACTCACGTCGTCTCGGGCATACTGCTGGACAACCCCGCCGATGTCAGATTTTCCCCGGTGGTGTATCGGCGATCCTTTGGAGACGGTTCGAGACAGACGAGCGAGAGTCCTGGTGACACCTGGCGGGAACTCGGCCAGCCACCGTGGACACGAACACTGACGAGCCACTCGTACGACGAGGTGGGAGACGTTCGAGTTCGGCTCGTCGTCTGGTACTCGGCGGCATTTCGTTTCGGTTCTCAACGCTGGCGACGGCTTACTGGACTCGTGAAGGTCCGGGCGAATGACCTCTCCATCAGTGTTCTCTCGGCCGACACGGTGCTCGTCGATCGGCCGTGTTCGCGGGGGGCAATCGGATGCCCCGACGGGTAAATCAAGGAAACACATAGGTGCCTTTGGGAAATTCTTAGGAAAAGCGTCCATTCTTGAGGGTATGGAAAACGAGAACGTCCCTACCCCCAAACCCCGCGCCCCTCGAGTTCGTAAACCCGCCGTCGTGGTCGAGGCACCGCCCGCCGCAGAACAGGGGCCGACTCGCGTGCAGCGTCGACCATTCCTTGTGGGTGACATGCCCGTCAAAACGGCCGCTGGAATTGCGGTCGTCGCCGGATTGATCGGTGGCGGTGTGGGGGTTGCCATCGCGGGCTTGACCGGGTCGACTTTTCGAACCGTCGTGCAACCTCAAGTTGTCACCATCAACGGGTCATCGGACACCAGTGTGGCCACCGCCGTCGCGTCAAAGGCGCTGCCGTCCGTCGTGACCATCGAAGTGTCGGGTCCCTCCGCTGCTGGATCGGGTTCTGGTGTCATCTATTCCGAGAACGGGTACATCATCACCAATAGCCATGTCGCAACCCTTGGAGGCGCGGAACAGAAAGCGACGATTCGGGTGACACTGAGCGATGGGCGCTTGTTCCCGGCAACCGTCGTCGGTACGGACCCAATTCTTGACATCGCCGTCATCAAAATCAACGCGACCGGACTCGTCCCCGTCGTCTTCGGTGATGCTGATTCAATCACAGTGGGAAGTGAGGTGATTGCGATCGGAGCGCCCCTCGGACTTCAAAACACTGTCACGGACGGCGTCGTTTCGGCACTCAACCGATCTATCACCATTTCGAACAAGGGCAACGGGTTCAACTTCGATCTCCCGGGGAATGAGCAGTCAGCTCTTGCCCAAGATCTTTCCCTGCCCGTCATCCAAACGGACGCCTCGATCAACCCAGGAAACTCGGGTGGAGCTCTTCTCAACACCCGCGGGGAACTCGTCGGAATAAATGTCGCAATCGCGAGTAGTGGTTCGTCGTCCGGTTCGATCGGTGTGGGTTTTGCGCTACCGGCGACACTCGTCAAACGCGTCGCGACAGATCTCATCGAATTCGGTTCGGCTCAACACGGTCGAATCGGCGCGATGGTGAGTGCCGTCGGCACGGCAAACGGTGTGATTGGTGCCATCATTCGTGACGTTGATCCGGGCTCACCGGCCGAAGCAGCGGGGATGGAAAAGGGAGATGTTGTCACTATGTTCAACGGGGTCCCTATCCGCGACGAGATTGACATCACCGCTCAGGTTCGTTCGCTTCGTCCGGGAGATGTCGCGACATTCACCTATGTTCGTGGCGGGGTTTCACGCGAAGGATCGGTGACAGTGGGCTCGCTCGAGTAGAGGTCGCGCGTACACTATTTGCATGACCTCTGAGAGCGATTCCCCCGGCTCAATTGACGTGCTTGACCGCGAACTCGAGGAACTCCTCGAGAACGACGTCACGGACGATGGTGACCACGACAAGTTCTCTCACTATGTCCAAAAGGACAAGATTGTCGAATCCGCCGTGACGGGAAAGCCTGTTCGTGCACTGTGCGGCAAGAAGTGGTTGCCGAATTCAAACCCGGATCGATTCCCGATTTGCCCGACCTGTAAAGAGATCTACGAGCGATTGCGAGACGAGTAGCCGTTATGGCGGAATCGACCGCGCTGTTAACCGACCGATACGAACTGACCATGATCGACGCAGCGATGCGCGAGGGTCGCGCGGAGCGTCGGTGTGTGTTCGAGGTTTTTTCGCGCCGACTTCACGCCGGTCGCCGGTATGGAGTGTTCGCGGGCGTTGGCCGCCTGATCGAGGCCATTGAGTCGTTCCGATTCGACGACGAGATCGTGAGTTGGCTCTCGTCCGAAAAAGTGGTGTCGGCCGAAACCCTCGAATATCTGTCGGCCTATCGATTCTCAGGGGACATCCGCGGGTATCGAGAGGGCGAGCTGTTTTTCCCCGGTTCACCCGTGCTCGAAGTCGAGGGCACGTTCGCCGAAGCAGTGATTCTCGAAACGATTGTCTTGTCAATCCTGAATTATGACAGCGCCGTCGCTACGGCCGCCTCACGAATGGCGACGGCAGCCGACGGCAAACCGCTAATCGAAATGGGTTCACGTCGCACGTCTGAAGGGAGTGGCGTCGCGGCCGCGCGCGCAGCATTTATCTCTGGTTTTGCCGCGACCTCGAACCTCGAAGCGGGTCGAACCTGGGGGATCCCCACCCGCGGAACATCGGCGCACTCTTTCACGCTGTTGCATGACTCGGAGGAGGAGGCTTTTCGCGCCCAAGTCGAGGCCTTCGGGACCGACACCACGCTACTCATTGACACCTTCGATATACCGAGAGCTGTCGACACGGCGATTCGAGTGGCCGGCCCGTCTCTTGGCGCTGTCCGAATTGATTCCGGTGACTTGCCGTCGCTGGTCCGCAGTGTTCGTGCGCAACTCGACACACTTGGCGCAACGGCGACAAAGATTGTTGTCACCAACGATCTGAACGAGAACACCATCGCGTCGCTTCGAAGCGCACCGGTCGATGTGTTCGGAGTTGGTACTGCGGTCGTCACCGGCTCTGGAGCGCCGGCGGCGGGGATGGTTTACAAACTGGTGGAGCATCAGGACGCAGCGGGTGATTGGGTTGCCGTCTCGAAGCGTTCGCCCGAAAAACAGAACCCCGCCGGTCGAAAGGTCGCGCATCGCCGGCTTGTCGACGGGATTGCGACAGAGGAGTTGATTGACCTGGGACCCAAAGATTCGACCGCCGATTCGGGTCGTCCCCTCATTCACGACGTCATCACGCACGGTGTCATTCGAGACGAGTTTCGAGGTGCCGCGGGCGTCACGCGCGCACGAGATCACCACGCCATCGCACTCGCAGAACTCCCAGCTGCGGGTCGTCGCCTGTCACCCGGGGACCCGGCCATCCCGACAGTCTTTCGTTGACATTAGTAGGCTAAAAAGATGAATCGGGATGCGAGCATCGGAATCGTCGACAGTGGGGTCGGTGGTTTGACGGTTGCGCGCGCGGTCATCGACCAATTGCCGAACGAATCCATCCGGTATATCGGCGATACCGCTCACGGACCCTACGGGCCGCTCCCCATTGCTGAGGTTCGTGAACACGCGCTTAGACTTCTTGACGACCTCGCCGATCAAGGTGTCAAGTTGCTTGTCATCGCCTGCAACACGGCGTCAGCCGCAATGTTTCGTGACGCCAAAGAGCGTTACACCGACCGACTCGGAATCCCTGTGATCGAAGTGATTCAGCCCGCTGTTCGAACAGCGGTGTCGCGGACCCGAACAAAACGCATCGGGGTTATCGGAACCGAGGGAACTATCAAATCGGGTGCGTATCAGGATTCGTTCGTCGCGGACCCGCTGATCGAAGTCACCGCCGTTGCATGCCCACGGTTCGTCGAGTTTGTCGAAGCGGGGGTGACTAGCGGCGAGGAACTGTTCGCTGTTGCCAATGACTATCTCGCGCCATTGAAGGATGCCAAGGTGGATACGCTCGT
>WLEN01000025.1 GCA_009704225.1 Actinomycetota bacterium
GCCTCCTTCTTGCTAAGGGGCTACGCGGCCGTTGGCGTTGAATGACGCCGACGTCATGGGCATCAAATCGACCCAGAATTGTTCCATCTTTTCCGCCACCATTTCGATTTCACGTTGGGGGAACGACGGGAAGTGTGTTCCTTCGCGCATCGTTCGGAGGCTGAGGAAGTTCATGAGCGAACGCGCGTTCATCGTGACGTACATCGACGAATAGATGGTGACGGGCAGGACCATCCGGGCGACTTCGCGGGCAACGCCGGCCTCCAACATGCGCTGGTAAGAGGCATAGGCCTCGGTGCAGACGGCACGAACTTCGGTGTCGACAAGTTGAGTCTGTTCCGGCGTGCCAGGCGTGAACTCGTAGCTGCCCGTCTTTCCGACCTGAACAAGGTTTCGGTCTGCGCCGGGAACATAGAACACGGGACGCAATTCGCGATAGCGACCGCTTTCTTCGTTGTACGACGCGATGCGGTGACGCATGAATTCGCGGAAGACAAAAATCGGCGCCTGCACATAGAACGTCATCGAGTTGTGCTCGAACGGCGAACCGTGGCGGTCGCGCATCAAATAGTTGATGAGTCCCTTGTCGCGGTCTGTCGCGTCGTCAGCATTGCCCTCGAGCGACTGCTCGCCCTGAGTCGAGACGCGAGCAGCGAACAAGACGTCGCGGTCGTTCGCGGTGGAGCGAACGAGTTCAACGGTCACGTCGCTGCGAAACTGGACATCACTCATGCGTTCAGCCTACCGATTGCGGGCGACCTAACGCCGAGTCCACGCCCCAGGGGCCGAGAGAAGAGCGGCCACCTCGCTGGGGAGGTTTCCGGATTCGATGTCAGCGAGGCTCATGTTTTCGAGAACGTTGCGCAGGGCGACGCGGGTCGCGATCCAGACGTCACGCAGGTGCACCGCAGCGCCCAGGTATTCGGTTTCTTCTGGCCGCTCTCCGCGAACTTCGGCAAGAGGCCCTTCGAGTGCGCGCATGACATCGGCGACACGAATATCCGCGGCGGGCTTGGCGAGGCGGAATCCACCGTCGCGACCTCGCATGCTTTGCAGAATTCCGGCGGTGCGAAGAGTGGTCAGCACACCGACGAGGAACTTGGTGGGAATGTCGTGCGTCTCGGCGATCACGTCGCCCTTGAGCAACGCCCGCGGGTTTTCACGTTGGGCGGCCGCGAGTTCGAGCAACGCGCGCATCGCGTAGTCGACTCGAGCAGAGATGTACATGAGTCCATTGTGCCCGAATCCCGAATAATTCCCCTATTTCCGCCGACAATGCGGACAATTCGGATGTTACGTAACAAAAGTGCTCGGGATTAGCCGTATCCGGCACTGGTGAATACCGTGGAGACATGGAGTATGGAATCGTCGCAGGACTGCTCGTCGTGTCGACGCTGCTCGGCTTTTTGTGGAAGAGCCGCCAGGGACACGTCGTCGCACAGAGCGGCTCGACGATCTCGCTCGACTTTCGCGAAGCGGGCAAAACTACCATTCTCCAGTTCACGACCCCGGTGTGTGGGCCGTGCGCCCAGCTCAAACCCCGCCTCGAAAAGATTGCGAACTTCCGCAGTGACGTCGCCTATCGGGACATCGACGCGATCGAACATCTTGACCTGGCGAACCGACTGTCGATTCGATCGACACCGACAACGCTGATCGTGAGCCCCGACGGCGAGATTCGCGCGCGCATCAACGGCATCGCCCCCGCCGAAACGTTCATCAACGCCATCGAAGGCACAATTCCCGCCCGATCCGTCACTGCAACCGAGGAGACCGTCATATGAACAAGCCCACCGGAATCGACCCCCGCGGACCGCGCTTTGGCGCGACCATCACTGCCGTCCTCTTGCTTGTCGATGTGTTCATCTCGATCCCACTCGCGACCGCACCCATCAACGTCGAAGCGCACGGGTACGTCTTGCTCGTTGTGTTATCCGGGATCTTCCTCTGGGGAGCAGTCGGTGGCGTGCAACAATCCCCCTACGGACTGTTCTTCGCGAAGTTCATTCGCCCGCGTCTGAAAGCTCCAACCTTCGTCGAAAGCCCCGCCGGCCCGACGTTCTCTCAGGCTGTCGGATTCATCGTGACCATCACCGGCGTTCTTCTGTACCTCGCTGATGTTCCCGCCGCCGTTCCCGTCGCCGCCGCGATTGCGTTCGTTGCCGCATTCCTGAACTCGGCGTTCGGCTACTGCCTCGGGTGCGAGATCTACTTGTTGTTCGCCAAGCGGGGCATCACGTTCGGACTCGAAAAGGCCGGAACACCTCGCACCACTCCCGTCGGCTCTGACCACACCATCTAGACTTCGAAGCACCGAAGAAGGGTGTGAGATGTCAAGTCGTCGTGCGGTCATTGCCGGTGCATCCGGTTTCATCGGTCGAGCGCTCGTCGCGGAACTGACCAGAGCGGGTTGGGCCGTCACGCGACTCGTTCGCGGCCCGGTATCTCGGGCCGACGAGGTCTCGTGGGACCCACAATCTGGAACGCTCGACCCCGCGGTGCTGTCGGCCGTGGATGCCGTCATCAACCTGTCCGGCGCGAGCATTTCGCAGATTCCGTGGACTCCCGCGATTCGTGAGTCGATCGTATCGTCCCGCCGTGAGGCGACAACGGCCCTCGTGACCGCGATCAACGCCGCAAAGGTCGCGCCGAAGGTTTTCCTCTCGGGCTCGGCCGTCGGAATTTACGGAGACCGGGGTGAATCGGAATTGACCGAGACGAGCCCGCGAGGTGCCGGGTTCCTCGCGGATGTTGTTGAGGGTTGGGAAGTCGATGCGTCACGAGCGACGTGTCGAACGGTGTTCCTGCGAACCGGACTCGTCCTTGGTGATGGTGGCGCGCTCGCCCCGCTTCGACTGGCGACGACGTTCTTTGCCGGCGCGCGAATCGGAACTGGACAACAGTGGTGGCCGTGGATTAGCCACCGCGATGAGGTTCGCGCCATCGTGCACCTCATCGATTCAAAGCTCACGGGTGCCGTCAATCTCGTCGGCCCGGCCCCCGCACGTTCCGTCGAGGTGACGCGCGAGCTCGCGCGAATGATGAAGCGTCCGCACTTGTTCGTGATTCCAGCGTGGGCGATTGGGCTACTCGGCGATGCCGGCCGCGAATTGCTGTTGGCGTCTCAGAAAATTCGAGCGACCGCATTAGAGATAGACGGGTTCGTGTTCGAACATCGAACCGTCGCCGAGGCGCTGCGCTGGGCTATCGCGGAAACGCGCCGGTAACGAACCGAACACCGCGGACTAACGAGCCGAACCGGCCGGGGTTGCGTAACCACAGCCCCGCGCGCACCACCGGCGCGAACCACCCGAACACGCGATCGAACACCCTCGATCGGGCACGCGCATCGGCGTCGGTGCCGAATCTGGTCCCCGACGAATCCTTGGGGTGCTGACTGAACGTGATGGGGAAATAGTCGCACTTCAGTTTCGCGCGATTAGCGTCGGCGACAAAGATGTACTCGTCGCCCAGAAAGTTTCGGGTTCCCGCCCCGAAGTTCTCGTCGAACGTCACGTTCGCTCGGCGAATCATCTCGGGGCGAACGGCAACTTCAATCGTGCCGACTCGGGCCGAGTTCCAGATTGTCGCCGATTCGCGAATCGCAGGGTAGCGCTTTCGCAGTGCCCCGGTTTCATCGTTGGCTCGACCAAGCAGCACCGCGAGTCGCGGGTTGTCCGCGAACGTCGCGAGAACCTCGACGAGTCCTTTTGGCAGCCAGGTCACGTCCTCTTCACCGAAAACCAACACCTCGCCGGTCGCCTCGCGAATCGCGGCGTTGCGGCTCACGGCCACTCCGGTTGATTTGAGGCGGATGACACGGACATCGTCGCGTTGCGGTGCGACGTCCCCTGGCCCTTGAACCACCATCAGAATTTCGGTGTCAACGCGGGTGCGTGGCAACACGACGCGAGGCAACCCCTCGGCCAGGACCGAGTAGGCGATGGTGAGGGTGGGCTTAGTCACTGTTGACTCGCGCCCTAGCAAATCGCATCAGCCCAGAAGCGATACCCGAATACATTTGACCGATCATGCGAACTGCGAGGAACGACACGAGCGCGGCGCCTGCGGTGATATCGCCGAGAACCGTCAGCGCAATAAGAGCAGCCATGAGAATCATGACGCCAACACTCGCAATCAACGAGGCGAGCTCTCCCGCCTTGATTCGCGCGCGCACCTTGTCGGCGCTCGACGCCGGATCTTTCGCTTCTTGTTGATCGCGGAAACCCTGCTGGGTGACGAACTGGCGGCGGAGCGAAATTCCGAAAACCTGGATTATCCCGAGTGCGATGACCAGATTCGCAAGGCCGAACACCGGTGATAAAAAGAAGAGAGCGGCGGTGATGACGACGATTCGTGCGCCCATCGTCAAGATCGACGTCAGTTCCATAGCAGTCGCCCAGCGCCATGACTCCCCCGCGCGCGACGCCGAGTTGCCCTGGAAAGCCTTTTCGAACACGTTGACGCGGTACAGGCTCTGCCCGTAATTCAAGACACGCAGTCCACCGAACACCACCAGGAATACGACGGCCAAAACGATGGTGTCATTGGTCGTTCGCGTCACCCCCGTGTCGGGAATGATGATGTTCGAGAACAATTGGGCGGACAACAGTTCCGCTGCCGAGACGAGTGCCCCGAACGACACTAATCCGACGACGATGAATCGGTCACGGCGAGTGCGGAAAAGGTCAGCCATCGCCGACCGGAACTTCAACACCAAAGTGATCATGATGACCTAACGGTATCGCGCCTCGGCCGCAAGACCGCGTTTGATTGCGTCGATGATTTCGTCTTTCTTTGCTTCGGACACCGTGTCATCGCGCTCGATGTTGGCGAACGAGAATTTACGCAGGTCGACCGGGACGCTGACAGGACTGATCGTCTCGAGCCCGACACCCAGTGCGTAGTCGCCGTACTTGAGCCCGGTTCCGTGGACTGCGTCTTCAGAGCCCTCGAACGTGACGAGCGAACAGGGGATTCCGTACGACTGGCAGACGATGAACACATGCATCGCGCTGGTCACAACGCGGTCGTACCCGATGAGTCTGCCGAGGAATTCGGCGATCTTGTCCGGAGCCGACATCAGCACGGACAGTTCCTCGAAATTGTCGGGTAGACGCATCATCAAATTACTGTGCGTGAAGTGCCGCACAAACGCGGTCTTACCGTTGGTTTTCTTCGGGCGGGCCAGCGGGATGATTCGCGACATGACCGCTCCGGGGTCTCCGAAGGATTCGACGTCCGGCCCACCGCACTCCTTCACGAGTTTCGCGGTAATCGGACCTCGAACCGAGATGTATTCGGCCTTCGGGTGCAGTTCGACGTCGTCGGCGGAAATTCCCGTGCCCACAACAATGGATGACGGTGTGATGAAGCGCCCGATCGAACCAGTCGAAATGAGGTGGTGTTCCACGATTGGCGCGGTCGGTGAGTGATACAGAATTCGGTCGCTCGTGTAGTTGCCGATGATGAGGGGGCTGAGCCAGTCTCCGAAATTTCCAGGGAACGGACGGGCCCACCAGGTCAGGGTGACGTGGCCCTCTGCCTCACGCGCAGAATAGTGTGCGAACGTATTCGCGGCCACAATGGTCGCTCGCTCTTCGCTAGTCGTCACGCCACTCGTATTGAGTTCGACCGAAAGCTTGGCGAGTTCTGTTCGATTGCCATCAAAGCCAGCGCGCAAAATCTTGTGGGTGATGGCCCGGCGAGAAAGAGTCTTTCCCACAGAACCTTGACCCGTGAGAATCGCGGTCACTCCGATACGGTCGGCAATGTTCACGAGTCGACGCGCTGCGGGCTTGGAGAATCCCTTAAGAACCTTTTTGCCGAACATCGTGATGCGTTTGCGCACGGACTGTTTCGACGCCGATTTGTGTTGTTCGACCTTGCCCTTGAACTCCGAGACATTTCCAGACGAACCGAACACGAAGAATGACTCAACCTTGAGCGATGGGTCGCCCTTCCCGACGACAGCGACCGACGGGATGACCTGGAACGTGAGCGAATCGGCGTTCTGACGCCATCCGTCCTCGAAGAAATAGTCGTCGGTCGCCTTGAGTTCAGACTGTGCCTCGAGCGCCGCCGCGTCGGCGATCATCTTGCGCGCGTTCTCGCTCGTCCCGACACCCCAAAAGCACGGCTCCCAAAAGCGTGTGCGGTTGTGATACCCAATCGTCAACGACGAACCAAAGCCGCGTTGGAAACCGATGATGTCGGCGCTCGATTCGCGCACGAAATCGGGCAACGACAACAAGCGGCAATCGACGTCGATCCAGAAGACCTTTTTGTTGGGGAAACGCTCGCAGACTGACTGCAGAAATGGAACCTTCTGACGACACATGTCGGCCCAGTCCTGGCCCGGCTTCTTGGCAATCTCCTCGAGAACGTAATCGACGCCGAGCTTGTCGAGGTCGGCTTTCAGGGCCTTCGCTTCGTTTCGGTAATACTCGTCATCCGTATAAAACGAACACACCACAATCGAGCTCATGGAATCCTTCCCCGTCCAGCTAACGGTTCAGTTTACCCACCTGCGCGGAGGGTTAAGAGTGCACCGAGATGGCGGCCGTATTGAGCGGCACATCGGTGTCTCGGCCGCGGAACGTGAAGACTCCGCGCCAGAAGCCGATTCCCCACGAGAGGTGCATCGTCGGTAGGACCGCCATGAGCGCGATGCGGGATTTGAGGCTGAGCCCCTTCGACAGCCACGCGCCTCCGAGAACGACGGCGGCATAGGTGTACAGCGGCAACAGCCACCACCAGTTGAGAGTTGCCGTGAATCCAATCACGGCGGCAATCGAGGCCAGAATGAACGTCGGCGGGACGAGATATTTCATGCGCGTGCGCTTGGGGTTCGCGAGCAGAATATAGGCGCGGAACGTGCCCGTCGTGAGGAACTGTCGCGCGAGTGACACGATGTCACGACGCGGGTAGTACCCGACCTTGAGACGCGGGTCGAACCACACGACCTTGCCGCTCTCGCGAAGACGGGCGTTGAGTTCCCAATCCTGACCACGCACAAGCAGTTCGTTGAAACCGCCGACCGCAAGAACATCCTCGCGACGAAAAACACCGAGGTACACCGTGTCAGCCGGACCCGCAACGCCACCCGTGTGAATCAGTCCGCCGCCCAACCCGATGAAGTTGCCGTAAGCCCACGCGACGGCCTTCTGGATCGATGAATGACCACGCGCCTCCATGATCCCTCCGACATTCGTCGCGCCCGTAGCCTGCAAAATTGACACCGCCAATTTCGCATAGCCGGGTTCGAGCTCGGAGTGGGCATCGACTCGGAAAATCACGTCGGCGTTGGTCGACAACATCGCGATGTTCAACGCGGCGGGCGTGCTGCCGGATGGGTTGTCGACGATGACGAGCGGGAACTCTTCGGCTAGCTGGTTCGCGATCTCTCGGGTCTTGTCCTCGGACGGACCGATGGCGACCACGATCTGCGTGCCCTTGGGATTGTTTTGAGCAACGATGCTCTCGACCGCGGTTCGTAGGTATCGCGCATCATTGCGGACCGGCATGACATAGGCGATTGTCGGCGCTTTCGCACCACGCTTCGCCGTCGTCATGAACGCGAGTCTATCGCTCCCAATGTGATGGCTACTCGAACTGCGGCACGCCCCTCGCGCCGCCGGCCGACCGTGTCCAGTGTCAATCCGTGAATGAGCGCAGCCTGCCATGTGTCGGGGATTGGGGTCGCGAGCAGTGCGTCGACAGCGGCGCGATCACGGCGGTTAATAACCGGAATCTGAGGTTCGCCGTTCTCTGCCGTGTACCTGTCGAGGAGGCGGCCAGCCTGGCGGCCGAAAACCAATTCGCGCACCAACGACCAGATGCCAATAACGGGTGCGACAAACAGCGCGAGCCCGTAAACAAGGGTCAGCGGCTGGCCGGAGGCGACCAGCAGCGCGGCCTGATAAGCGGCGAACACGATATACAAGGCGAGCAGTGCCGACATGATGGCGACGCCGATGATCGTGCGAGTGGTCTTCATTCCACCAGCCTATTCTCGCGTCGTGCCTGCCCGTGCCACCTGTCCTCCCTTATCAACCTCACTCCACCCGTTCCTGCAGACATCCCTCCCCGCCCCAACAGTTTCTGCAGACATCCCTCCCCGCCCCAACAGTTTCTGCAGACATCCCTGGATTTTCTTGCGCTGGCGCGACATTTTCCGAAATTGTCTGCAGAAACGAGAGCTCAGGATCGCAAAAAGGCAGGTGAACGGTATCGGGGGTTCTTCAGTGCATTTCGAATCAATCGTTCCAAGCCGTGCCAGTCCTCAACTTGTTTGAAAGTCAGTTCAATCACATCCCA
>WLEN01000026.1 GCA_009704225.1 Actinomycetota bacterium
GCCAATGCCACTGCGGACAGTGAAAGTCCTGACACGTTTGGCATCGTGCGTCCCGCCACGATCGGTGCAATCGCGTAACAAATCGCCGAGACCGCCAACATCGAAACGGGGACGATGTCTATCGCTCCGCTGAGCGCATCGATTCCGACGAGGGAGAAAACGCCGAGGAATCCGATGACCAAACCGGTGATGGTGATGGGGTGACGCGCCGCGCGGTCTCCGAGAAACGTGCCCGTGATGAATGCTGCAATAAACGGGATGGTGGTCATCATGAGACCCGCGAGGCTACTCGCTGTAGTTCGCTCTGCTTCAGTAATGAGGTACCAGGGTCCCACCATTTCGAGCGATGCAAACAGCAGCACTCCACGCCAGTTCTTCAATGTCTCTCGGAAGTCACCCCGATAGATCACGATCGGAAGCAGTATGAGGGCACCAATTGTGACGCGAAGCCACACGATACTTGGAGTACTAAACGATTCGTTAGCTACGGCGATGAAGTAGTAGGGAATGCCCCAGGCCACACCAACTGCGAGAAACAAAAGAATTGCTCGGCGAGACATTGTGTGAACGTCTACTTGGCCCGCGTAGATCTCGCCGCATGAATCTCGGCGAGTATCTGTTGGGTTTCGCGATGTGCAGCCATCACGGCTGCATGAGTCTCGTTATCACGACGCTCAGTCTTGCGAGACTGAACGTTTTGTCCGACCATAATGATGGGGAGCAATACGAGTTGCAAAAATGTTTGTGCGACCCAGGCGACAATAATGACGGCGTCGCCTGTCGCGAGCGCCGCCGGAAGGGAGATGATCGCGAGGACGGTGAAAGCGACTGCGGCCCACATCGTTCCTACAATCGACGTAATTCGTTCACCCCAGTTGTCCAGGATGTCGCTCATTCCGCGTCCTAGTCTGGATTGTTTGGCCACGACCAAAGTCTATTCGTTGTGGAGACTAGGGGAATCGAACCCCTGACCTCCTGCTTGCAAAGCAGGCGCTCTACCAATTGAGCTAAGTCCCCGTTTTTTGCGGTTTCGGGAAACCGTGTGGGGCTACCAGGACTTGAACCTGGGACCTCTTCGTTATCAGCGAAGCGCTCTAACCACCTGAGCTATAGCCCCCAAACCTACCCGAGCCTATCGCATTTAGGTTCACCCGAAAAATCGGATATGTCGTCCCCGCTTTTAGTCGTTAGTGAACGCGACCCGTATTCCACCGGTAATGCGGGCGATGAAGTTGAACCCCAGGGCCGCAAACCCTCCGATGGCGGTTCCACACACGACACTCGCGATGATCTGAATCAACGTGAAGACAAGGACCGACGGGAACGACATGAGGTTCGTGAGTCCCATGAAGTCAATTCCGACAATTGAACTCACGATCCCGTTCAGCGTGTCAACAACCCCAAGAACCGTAAAAATAAGCCATCCCAGAATGTTAACAACGGCAAGAATCAGCGAGAGCGTCAGCGACACGATGAAGGAGTTTCGTGTTGCCGACCAAAAGTCGATGTGAACGAGGCGAAGCCGAACCTGCTTTTCCGCGGATTCTTTACTCATGGTCAGTCTCTTCCATTTCTATCAAGTCCGATTCGTCCGATTCCGTCGAATCACTTTCTTCTGTCGAGTCTAGATTACGCTCTACGTTTCGAGCGATCGCGAGTATTCGATCTCCTTCGTCGGGGCGAGCGAAGACAACACCCATGGTGTCTCGGCCCTTCGCGGGGACGCCATCGACACTCGAGCGCACGACCTTTCCCCCTTCCATGATGACGAGGACCTCGTCGCCATCATCGACGATGAGGCCACCGGTTAATCCGCCGCGCTCGTCCGTCAATTTCGCCACCTTGATGCCGATCCCGCCACGGTTCTGAACACGGTATTGGCTCACCTCGGTGCGTTTCGCGAAGCCACTTTCTGTGACGACGAAAACGTATCCGACGTCAGAGACAACCGCCGCCGACAACAATTCGTCGCCGGTTCGGAGTGAGAGCCCCTTGACGCCCGCCGTCTTTCGGCCGGTTGGGCGAAGGCTGGCGTCATTTGCGGCGAAACGAAGCGACATACCCGCTCTAGACACGAGCAAAATCTCGCTGTCGGAATTGACCAGCATTGCGGACACCACTGCGTCAAGGTATGTCGGTTGGCCCTCGTCGTTGAGAACGGCTTTTCCGTCTTTGCCTTTTTCTACCGCAAGGTCAATGGCAAAGACGCCGCCGGTTCGGTTGGTGTCATAGTCGGTGAGCTTCGACTTCTTGACAAGTCCTTTACCTGTTGCGAGTACAAGATATTCCGCTGCTGCATAGTTTCGGACGTCGAGTATTTGTGCCACCGATTCACCTGGCAAGAGCGCGAGCAAGTTAGCGATGTGCTGTCCTTTTGCGTCGCGCGCAGCCTCGGTGACCTCGAAGCCCTTGGCTCGATACACGCGGCCTTTGTCAGTGAAAAACAACAACCAGTGGTGGGTGGTTGTGACGAGGAAGTGTTGTACAACGTCGTCGGCGCGGAGTTTCGCGCCCTTGATGCCCTTGCCGCCGCGGTTTTGGGAACGATAGTTGTCGCTGCGGGTTCTCTTGACGTAACCATCGCGAGTAACCGTGACGACGATTTCTTCCTCTGGAATGAGGTCCTCGTTACGCAGATCACCCTCGCTTGGGACAATCGCCGTGCGCCGGTCATCGCCATACTTGTCGACAATTTGTGTTAATTCTGAGCTGATGATTCCGCGCTGAACCTCTTCGTCAGCGAGGATTCGATTAAATTCGGCGATCTGCACTTCGATTTCAGCAGCCTGGTCCATAATCTTTTGACGCTCTAGAGCGGCGAGTCGTCGAAGTTGCAGGTTGAGAATCGCCATCGCCTGAATGTCGTCCAGAGCAAGGAGTTTGATTAGTCCTTCTTTTGCTTCATCGACCGTGGGTGATTTGCGGATCAGCGCGATGACCGCATCAAGGGCGTCGAGGGCCTTCAAATAACCGCGCAAAATGTGAGCGTCCGCTTCCGCCTTGTCGAGGCGGAACTGGGTGCGGCGCACAATGACACTGACTTGGTGTTCGACCCAATACGTGATGAATTGGTCGATGGGGAGGGTGCGAGGAACTCCGTCCACAATCGCCAGCATGTTCGCACCGAAGTTGTCTTGCAATTGAGTTTGCCGGTAGAGGTTGTTGAGAACGACCTTCGCAACGGCATCACGCTTGAGGACAATTACGAGGCGTTGACCGGTTCGACCGCTTGATTCGTCACGAATGTCGGCGATTCCCTGGAGTTTATTTTCCTTGACAAGGTCAGCGATCTTCATCGCCAGGTTGTCGGGGTTGACTTGATAGGGAAGCTCAGTGATAACCAGACAGGTGCGTCCGTGAATCTCCTCGGTTTCGACGACGGCGCGCATGGTGATCGACCCGTGCCCGGTTCGGTACGCTTCGTCGATTCCCGTGGTGCCGACAATTAGCGCCCCCGTAGGAAAGTCCGGTCCCTTTACCCGTTGGAGAATCGCGTCGAGCAATTCGTCGCGCGATGCGGTGGGGTTGGCGAGGTGCCAAAGCGCAGCTTCGCTCACTTCGCGAAGGTTGTGTGGCGGAATGTTGGTCGCCATACCGACCGCGATACCAACCGATCCGTTGACCAGAAGGTTGGGAAAACGACTCGGCAGAACCGATGGTTCTTTGGTTTGCCCGTCATAGTTGTCCTGAAAATCAACCGTATTTTCGTCAATATCGCGAACCATTTCCATCGCGAGCTGTGCCATTCGGGTCTCGGTGTATCGAGGTGCGGCAGCACCATCGTTTCCCGGAGAACCGAAGTTGCCTTGTCCCGACGCAAGCGGATAACGGAGGCTCCATGGTTGAACAAGCCGGACCAACGCATCGTAAATTGCCGTGTCTCCGTGGGGATGGAACTGACCCATGACATCGCCAACAACACGGGAGCACTTCGAAAAAGACTTGTCTGGTCGGTAACCGCCATCGAACATTGCATAAATCACTCGTCGGTGGACCGGTTTGAGGCCGTCGCGAACGTCAGGCAACGCTCGTCCGACAATAACGCTCATCGCATAATCAAGATACGAACGCTGCATCTCCATCTGGAGATCGACTGGTTCGATACGTTCTTTGGGTTCGTCAGTCATGTCGAGGTGTCCTTTTAGTCGCGTCCTAGATATCGAGGAAGCGAACATCCTTTGCGTTTTGCTGGATAAATGTGCGTCGGGCGCCGACGTCTTCACCCATGAGGGTCGAGAAGACGGTGTCAGCGATGGCGGCGTCACTCAAAGTGACCTGCAACAGCGTTCTCGATTCCGGGTTCATCGTGGTGTCCCACAATTCTTGGTGGTTCATCTCTCCAAGACCCTTGTAACGCTGGATTCCGTTTTCTTTGGGAAGTTTTCGGCCGGCCTTTGTTCCGGATTCGATGAGTGCATCACGTTCACGATCGGAATAAACGTATTCATGCGCGTGGTTGCTCCACTTGAGTCGATACAGCGGTGGCTGTGCGAGGTACACAAATCCTGCATCAATCAAGGGGCGCATGTATCGGAACAGAACGGTAAGCAAGAGGGTGGTGATGTGTTGACCGTCCACGTCGGCATCGGCCATCAGCACAATTTTGTGATACCGGACTTTTTCCAACGAGAACTCTGTATCGATACCCGCACCGAACGCCGTGATCATCCCCTGGATTTCCGCGTTTCCGAGGGCGCGATCGAGTCGCGTTTTTTCGACATTGAGGATTTTTCCGCGCAACGGCAAAATTGCTTGCGTCTCTGGGTTACGACCCTGGACTGCTGAGCCCCCTGCGCTGTCACCCTCAACGATGAAAATCTCGGAAAGCGATGGATCTTTGGATTGGCAGTCCTTCAGCTTGCCCGGCATTCCGCCGGACTCGAGTAGCCCCTTGCGGCGGGTTTGTTCCCGTGCTTTTCGAGCGGCGATGCGGGCGGCGGAAGCTTGAATCGCTTTTCGAATGATTTCTTTCGCCTCGACTGGGTGGCTGTCGAACCAATCGCCCAGCTTGTCGCCGACGGCTTTCTGGACGAAAGACTTTGCTTCGGTGTTTCCTAGTTTCGTCTTGGTTTGGCCTTCAAACTGAGGTTCTGCGAGTTTGACCGAGATGACCGCTGTCAATCCCTCGCGCACATCTTCGCCCGACAGGTTCTCGTCCTTTTCCTTGAGAATTCCTTTGTCTCGCGCGTACTTATTGATCAGTGTGGTTAGTGCAGCACGGAATCCTTCTTCGTGAGTTCCGCCCTCGTGGGTGTTAATGGTGTTGGCGTAGGTATGGATGCTCTCGGAATAGGCGTTAGTCCATTGCATCGCTAGTTCCAGCGAGATTGTCCGAGCCTTGTCTTCGGACTCAAGCCCGATGATTTCTGGATGAATGACCTCTATTTTTTTTGCGGAGTTGAGGTACTCCACGTAGTCCATAAGCCCACGCTCATAGCAAAATGAGTCGTGGCGGTCAGCGGCTCGTTCGTCGGTCAAATCAATTCGAAGACCCTTGTTGAGAAAAGCCATCTGCTGGAATCGAGTACGGAGCGTCTCGTAATCGAAGTCGGTCGTCTCGAAAATTTCGGCGTTGGGCCAGAACGTGATCGTTGTGCCTGTCAAATCTGTCGCTTCACCTTTTTTGAGGGGCTTGACCGGCACTCCATCATGAAACGTTTGAGTGTAGACGTTTCCCTGTCGGCTGACAGCAACGTCGAGACGGCTTGACAGTGCGTTGACAACCGAGGAGCCTACGCCGTGCAGTCCGCCCGAGACGGCGTATCCGCCACCACCGAATTTTCCGCCGGCGTGGAGGATTGTGAGAACCACTTCGACCGTCGATTTTCCCTCTGTCGGGTGCATGTCAACCGGGATTCCGCGACCGTTGTCGATACAGCGGACGGCGCCGTCCGGAAGAATCGTGATTTGAATGAGGGAACAGTGGCCGGCGAGGGCTTCGTCAACGGAATTATCGACGATTTCGTAAACGAGGTGATGTAAACCTCGTTCCCCAGTTGACCCGATATACATTCCGGGACGCTTTCGAACAGCCTCTAAGCCTTCGAGAACCTGGATATTTTCAGCCCCGTAATCACTGGGGTTTGCCTTCGGTTTTGACTCGGCCATTAGAACTCCTCTGCGGCACCCCGTGAGGCCCATCCTGTGGGTTCTAGTCTACCGCGAAAGGTGCCGGCGAGACGGGAAATTCGCGCCTGTGCGCGCCTCTTTCGCGCGCTTCACCAAATGACGTGACCTATCCGTAAGTGTCTCGCGGACCGCGCCATTTCACGCTACGGGGACCCCTAATTTTATTGGGGACACCCGGCCCTATGACGGAGATTTTCTCAATGCCCGAATTGGGGAATCGTGCGAGTAATTCTGCGAGGATTTCGTGGCGCATGAGCCGAAGGTTTGTCGCCCAGGCCGACGAGTCACATCGGACGGTAATAAGGTCGTCGTCAATCACAGGGACCGTGTGCGCAGCAACATCAATCCCGACGATTTCTACCCATTGGTCGATCACGGATTCACGTGACAAGAATGGCGCCCACCCGCGTTCATTGATGGTTCTAGAGACGATCGAACCGATAGCCCTCGGGTCTCGTCCCTTCTCGAACGGAAGGGAACCCTTTTGCTCGGTGGCTACAACATTGCGGCGTCGCTTGCGACCCGAGAAAATTTCAACCAAGTGCTCGAAGAAGCGAATCGCCTCGCTGGGGTTGGCTGGTGATTCAGTCATCGATCCTCCCGCCGACTACCGTATGTTGCCGGCCAACAAGCGACGCTGGAATCGTGGCGACATCGGCCGCTGTGATGATGAGGTGCTCTATCCCCGCCAGGTGCTCCCCGAGTCGGACGCGGCGGCCGGCGTCGAGTTCGGAGAAGACATCGTCGAGCACAACAACAGGATCGCCCGCGATTGAATCGCGTCGCACGATATCGACCTGAGCCAAGCGCAACGAAAGGGCACAGGACCATGCTTCCCCTTGGCTGGAGTGGGTTCGCGCCGGGAGGTCGTTAAGCACAATCAACATGTCGTCGCGGTGTGGTCCGAATAGCGTCGATCCACGATCAATCTCGTCACGTTGTTTCACGTGAAACAACGTCCGCAGGGCTTTGGCGATGTCCGGTTCAGCTGTGTCGTTGGGGATTGACTCGGACATGGTGACGGTTGCAAAGTCGGTCGACGAGGCGATAGCCCCGTAGTGCGCGCTCAGGCGAGGAGATAGCTCGTCAACAATGTGGCGCCGCGCGACCATTATTCGTGTAGCAAGACCGATAAGGCTTTCCGTCCACGTGCTGAGGGTTCCCGTCGGGATGGAAGAAGTGGCACGAAGAGATTTGAGTAGGGTGTTTCTCTGTCGAAGCACCCGGTCGTAATCAGCGATGTCGCCAGCTAATGCTGGTGATGACTCCGCCACGAGATCGTTGAGAAACATTCGCCGGTGCTCGGGCTCCCCCCTCACGAGTTCCATGTCTTCCGGCGCGAACAGGACGAGCGGTAACAGCCGCGCAAGCTCCCGTCTCTTGGTGACTGCCCCGTTCACACGAATAGTGTTTGCGCCGGATCCCGTAACCCGCAGATCGACTGCTAAGCGGCGTGTGTCGTGCTGAACGGTCATCCTAATAATTGCCTCGGACGCACCGCTTTTCACCAGGATGGCGTCGCTCGCGGTGCGGTGTGAATGGCCCAAGGCGGAATAAACTAACGCCTCGATAAAGTTGGTTTTCCCTTGACCATTGGGGCCCACGAGAATCGTGGGCGAACTCTCAAATTCGAGCGACTGGTGTTCGTAGTTCCGCCAACCGATGAGTTCAGCGGAGATTATTCTCATGGCCTAGCGATTGAGCAGGTTCGGCTGCATGAGATACCGGTAGGCCTGTTCGATGGATTCTGCGTCCTTCGATGAGTGTGCGGTGAAGAGCACGGGGCCGGCTTTCACCGGGTCGGATGATGGTGTGAAACCAAGACGGACAAATTCACTGTGTGCCCCGGCGACACCGTCGATCACTAGTCGTGGTTTGAGCCATACAAATATGTCATCCCCCACGAGGTGGGCGTCTACGGTTTCTTGGGCGCTAGCCGTCTCGGCAGC
>WLEN01000027.1 GCA_009704225.1 Actinomycetota bacterium
GCGACGACGAGCGCGGGCAACATGTCGGCAACGGACACGGCTCGAAGGTTCAACAATCGGAGCCCGACACCCAGCAGCAAGACACCGCCAGTTGCCGTAAGGGTGGCGATGGATGCTCCGGGTAAGACAGAGCCGAGGGCGAAGGCTGCGAGCGTCAAAACGCCCTGCCAGATTCCGACGGGAAGGGCCGCGAAAGCGACTCCCCACCCGAGAGAGGCAGCGAAGGCGATTGATGCGAATCCGTCGAGGATGGATTTGAGCACGAGTTGGTCGATGCCCAACCCCATCCCGTCACTGAAGGCGCCGAGAATTGCCAGAGGTCCGATTGCAAAAATGAGTGAGGCGTCGACGAAACCCTGGATGAATCGATCGCGGGCGGAATTTGCTGCGCCACCCGATTTCGCAGCGACTTTGGCGTGCAAGAACGATCCGAAGGTCTCGAGTCGGGCTTCGATTCCGACGAGGGAACCGATGATGCTTCCAATGAGGAGAGCGCCGACGATGATGAGGAAAGGTGCCGCTGGACCCACTGCGGCAACTAGTTCGGCATCGCCAAGCGCGGCGAGATTCAGTCCGCCCATGACCAGGGTGATGAGGCCAAGCGCATCGGTGACGACGCGGTTAGTGCGTTCAGGCAATTTTGACCCAATAGCCACGCCGATCGTGGATCCCGCCACAATTGTCCCGATGTTGATGAGTGTGCCGAGTCCGATCATGTCTCTCATTATCCCGAACGGGGCAAACGCCATGTTCACGGCCACTGTCGAACTGTCGGAAAAACCCATTTTCCCTAAACGTTTTTAAACGGCAAACTTGTAGGCATGACAACAGTCGCACCTTCGAAAAATCTCGCTAACGACGCTATCGAATTGGTGCATCGATGGCTCACTGCGGCAGAAACGTACCCTGCCGGTGTCAGTGCGACCCGACTGGCTGGTGTGCTGAGGGACCCGGACGGTCTCGCGTTCACTGTCGGGTTCGTCGACGGCGTGGTTCGACCGGAAGATGTGCGCGTCGCCGCGCGCACGTTGCGCGAGATCGCGCCGAGAGTCCCCGCATTCTTGCCTTGGTTCATGCGCGTCACGGTTCGACTTGGCGGAGTTCTCGCACCGATTCTTCCGAGTGTCGTTATCCCGATTGCCCGAATCGTGTTGCGAAAAATGGTGGGCCACCTCATCGTCGACGCGACCCCTTCAAAACTCGGTTTGGTCATTTCGAAACTGAAGAAGCCGGGTGTCCGACTCAACATCAACCTCTTGGGTGAGGCGGTGCTCGGTGAACGCGAAGCAGCGAAACGCTTGGAGGGAACGACCGCCCTCCTTCAACGCGACGATGTCGACTACGTGTCCATCAAGGTGTCGGCGACGGTTGCACCCCACTCGCCTTGGTCATACGACCAGAACGTCGCACACGTCGTCGAGCGCCTCCTCCCGCTCTACAAACTTGCGGCCAAGGGCAAGAATCCGACGTTCATCAATCTCGATATGGAAGAGTTCAAAGACCTCGACATCACCATTGCGGTTTTCACCCAGATTTTGGACCGAACCGAATTTGCGAAACTCGAAGCCGGAATCGTGCTGCAGGCATATTTACCCGATGCCCTCGGCGCGATGATGCACCTGCAAAAGTGGTCGGCCGCACGTCGCGCCCGAGGTGGCGCGGCGATCAAGGTGCGCGTTGTCAAGGGTGCGAATTTGCCCATGGAACGCGTCGAGTCGGCTGTGCACGATTGGCCACTCGCGACGTGGTCGACCAAGCAGGAGAGCGACACGAACTACAAGCGGGTGATCAACTACGCTCTCGAGCCCTCGCGGATTGGGAATGTGCGCATCGGTGTGGCCGGTCACAACCTGTTCGATATCGCCTATTCGTGGCTCCTCGCCCAGACGCGCGGAGTTCATTCGGGAATCGAATTCGAAATGCTCCTGGGAATGGCGCCTGGTCAAGCCGAAGCGGTCAAGCGCGACGTCGGTGGGCTGCTGTTGTACACGCCCGTCGTTCACCCCGCCGAATTCGACGTCGCGATCGCATACCTGATTCGACGACTCGAGGAAGGCGCGAGCGGCGACAACTTCATGTCGGCTGTCTTCGAATTGTCACACAATGAGGCCCTTTTCGAGCGCGAAAAGAATCGCTTTCTCGCCTCACTCGAAGCCCTTGACACCAAAGTTCCCGCGTCGAACCGTGTCCAGGATCGCCGCACGAAACAAGCACCGATGCCAACGGATTCATTCCGCAACGCGGCCGATACCGACCCTGCCATCGCTGCGAACCGCGAATGGGGTGCTGCGATTATCGCGCGCATCGATAAATCGAAAGCCGGGGAAAAGACCGTCACGTCAAACCTCGTGAAGACCACGAAACAACTCGAAGGCGTTATCGCGCGGGCAACTACTAAAGGTGCAGCGTGGAGCAAACTTCCCGCTGTCAAGCGCGCGGCAATCCTGCACAAGGCGGGTGAAAAGCTCGAAGCACGACGTGCCGAATTGATGGAGGTCATGGCGAGCGAAACGGGAAAGACGCTCGACCAATCCGACCCCGAAGTCACCGAGGCGATTGATTTCGCGCACTACTACGCGGAAAGCGCGAAGGTGCTCGAGTCGATGGACGGGGCGACGTTCACTCCCGCCAGGCTGACGGTCGTCGCACCGCCGTGGAACTTTCCCGTGGCGATTCCCGCGGGTTCAACCCTCGCCGCCCTCGCCGCCGGCTCTCCCGTGATCATTAAGCCCGCGACCCTTGCCCGCCGCAGCGGTGCGGTGATGGTCGAGGCGTTATGGGCCGCGGGTGTTCCACGCGATGCATTGCAGTTGGTGACGTTCACTGACCGATCACTGGGTTCGAAGTTGGTGGCTGACCCACGCGTTGAGCGAGTCATTCTCACCGGAGGATACGAGACGGCGGAGGCCTTCCGGGAACTTCGTCACGACCTGCCGCTTCTCGCCGAAACGAGCGGCAAGAATGCGATCATCGTGACGCCGAGCGCTGACCTCGATCTTGCCGTCAAAGACATCATCTCTTCGGCGTTCGGTCACTCCGGGCAAAAGTGTTCCGCCGCGTCGCTCGTCATTCTGGTCGGATCGGTCGCGACTTCCGACCGTTTCCGAAACCAACTCGTTGACGGTGTTACGAGCCTGAAAGTCGGGTACCCGTCTGATCCAACCACCCAGATGGGACCAATCATCAGCCCGGCTGACGGGAAACTACTGTCCGCGTTGACGACACTTGGTCCCGGCGAATCGTGGCTGGTCGAACCAGCGAAACTGGATAAGTTCGGTCAGTTGTGGACTCCTGGCGTGCGCGACGGCGTCGCCGCGGGAAGCGAGTTTCACCTGACCGAGTACTTCGGGCCAATTCTGGGCATCATGACGGCACGATCGCTGGACGAGGCAATTGGGATGGTGAACGCAATCGATTACGGACTCACCTCGGGACTGCACTCGCTGAATTCTGACGAGATCGAAAGATGGCTCGACAACGTTGACGGCGGAAACCTTTACGCCAATCGAGGAACGACAGGCGCAATCGTGCAACGACAGCCGTTCGGTGGCTGGAAGAAATCTGCGGTTGGGGCGGGGGCGAAGGCCGGAGGACCGAACTACTTGTTCGGGCTCGGTTCGTGGGCGGACGCCGAAACGCGCGCCCGCGGTGCGGACGTCACCGTCGATCGTGTTCAAGCGCTGCTCGCGGCGCTTCCCGAGTTTGACACCGTGACAGTGTCCGGTCGCGGTTGGCTGACGCGCGCCGCACGTTTCGATGAAGAAGCGTGGCACAACGAGTTTGGGAACGCTCGAGACGTCTCCAACGTCGGTGTTGAACGCAACGTTTTTCGCTATCGCCGATTCCCCGAATCCGTCATCGTTCGATTCTCGGACGGTGCGGAGCCCACCGAATTCTTGCGGGTGCTACTTGCGGCTTTCCGTGCGGGGAATACTCCTCTGGTTTCAGCTTCGGCGTGGCTCGAAAACAAAATCGTTCGATCGTTGGGAGAACTAGGCGTGTCCGTTGAAATCCAAACCGAACATGAATGGCAAGAGGCCCTCGGTCGACGCGAAGAGGAACTTTCGGGCCAGCGAATTCGGCTCGTCGGGGGGTCACCCGCGGCGATCACAATGGCGACGGGCGGGCGTCCCGACCTATCCATCTGGGCCGGACCAGCGGTGACTGCCGGTCGAATTGAGATGCTCCCGTTCCTTCGTGAACAGGCGGTCAGCATCACCGCACACCGATTCGGAACACCACATCATCTGACCGATGACATCAAACTGGGGCTTCTTCGCTAATCCTGCTCGAGCAGCCAGGGTGTTATTCCGCGAGCGTTTTCGGAGAAATCGTTTCCCATGCTTGATAGGCAATCCACAGTGACGAAAGGTCGGCAGACCGACCTATCTTGAGCCCCGTTTGTTCTTCGATTTTGCCCAACCGATACGACAGCGTTTGCTTGTGAATGAAAAGCTCATCGGCCGTTTCCTTCCATTTGCGGTCGTTCCGCAGGAAAGCGAATAATGTGTCGCGCAACATGATGGACCGCGCACTTTCGTCGGCAAGAGGCCCGAGCACTCCACGCACGATTTCCGTCGCTTCGCGGTGTGACCGCGTGAGTACGGACACAGTCGAGCCGTCGAACTCGGTCCACGTCCGATCGTTGTGTTGGGAAACTGATAACACTTTTCCCGCTTCGACGGCTGCCGCCCGAGTGTCAGCAAAATCCGTGAATACCGATGACACTCCGGCGTGTGCGGAAACGGTGGCAAGCAATTCGCGAACCGATTTGATTTCGCCACTCGGCACTAATGCGAGATACGAGATTCGCCCCAGTCCAGCGATGATGGGGAGCTTGTTCACTGCAAGAACTCTGGCGATGGCGCGCCCATCGGCAACCGGAACCGATACGAGAACGAATCCGTCGGACGGCAAATGGGGTGCAAGGAATTCGTGCGTCTCAGGAAGTGTCACGCCGTTGAGCAATGAGAGCATCAAGCGGGCCGAGATCTCGGCGCGTCTGTCGGCGCTGTTGAGGATACGGTCAACGACGACTTCGAGAATCTTCATGAGGTGAATCAGAATGAAGCTGTCGAGGCTCTCTCCGGCGAACTCGGTGATAGTCAGCATCACCTTGTGCGCGCCGTGGAGGTCGTAGTCGTGGCGCGATTTGGTGATGTCGTTATCAGCCGATTCTGATCCAATGACGACGATTCCGGTCGCCACGTCGGTGACCCGAATTCCGATACTCAAGAGTTGTTCGAGTCGTCCAACCAGGGCGTTTCCGTCCTCATCCGCGTAGGCGGCGGTGTGGTACAGCTTGCTCAACGTCAAGACTTGCAGCGTTTGTTCGTGCGAGTTAGCCGCCGCAACATGGCGCGCGACGACCGCGTAGGGAACCTGTTCGGCCGCAAGTAGAACTGGGAAATTACATCGGTCCGCTGCGTCAAACATTTCGGGCGTGAGTGGTGGCGCGAGAGTGTGGTCACCGATCATAATTCCGGCGAGCCCGGCACCGTTCAGTCGTTCAATGAACGCCACCTGTTCGACGGCGTCGGCGGGCACACAGAGCCCCACGGTCATGAGAAGTTCGTGTGGACCGAGCCAATTCTCTGGGTTTGGCATTTCGCAACTGTGCGCCCACAACACCCGCCGGTCGCCGCCCTTTACCCCCGCGAGAAAATGCGAATCCAGACTTGCGGTGGCGACTATGTCGGCAATGGTCAAGCCACCTGTTAATTCCATAGACGTCAGTGTAGGCGTCCTGAACTATGAAACCGAGGGCATATTCATATCGTCACACGACGGATACTCCGTTGACCGTGTGCATTTATGCAAAACAAGCGACGCGAGCCCCTCTATTCGTAGGCTTCGTCGTCGGAGTAGGGGAACCACCAGAAATTCTGTTCAGACGAGTGTGCGTCGACCATCATGAACTTTGTGTGACGGAAAGTGTCCAGCCCTTCAGCGCCGAGTTGGCGGCCGATTCCCGACATCTTGCGTCCTCCAAACGGTCCAGCGTCGTTATCGAGGAGAGGTGCGTTCACCCAGACCATTCCCGCAACGATTTCGTTCACCGCACGGTCAATCTCAACCACATCCGTCGAATACAAATTGGAACCCAATCCGAACGGTGAGCCGTTCGCGAGATCGAGTGCTTCATCGAAACTAGCTACTCGATAAACCGCCACCGCGGGGCCAAAAATTTCCTGTTGGTAAATGTCCATGTCTCGATTGACGTTTTCCAAGACGGTTGGTTCGTGGAAAAAGCCGGTGGCCAATTCACTGTCTTTGAGCAACGCTCGTCCGCCGCCGATGGTGACAGTTGCTCCCTGCTCGACGGAACGGGCTATGACGCTTTCCAATCGCGCGAGTTCACGACCGTTCTCCATGGGGCCAACGTCAACTTTGTCTAGGGGGTGTCCTTGGCGCAGTGCCGCTACATGACCGATAAACAACTGCATGAATTCGTCGTAGATGTCGTTGTGAACAATGAGTTTCTCTGTCGAGGTACACACCTGGCCGCAATTGATAAACGCGGCAAAGGCTGCACCTCGCGCTGCGACATCCAATTTCGCTGATGGCATGACGATAAAAGGGTCGCTACCGGACGCTTCGATGATGCACGGCTTGAACTGTTCTCCACACGACTTCGCAACAATCTTGCCGGTCGGGACGCTCCCCGTGAACGAAATCTGGTGCGTGCCTTTGTGGTTTACGAGTTGAATCGAGGTCGGCGCCGTTCCCGGAACAACCTGGACCAGTCCCGCTGGAAGCACACCGAACGCCTCGGCAAATGCGAGAGTCGTGAGTGTCGCCCATTCGGAAGGCTTGATGATGATGGCATTTCCAGCCGCCAGCGCCGCGGCACCTGTCCACATCGCCAGAACGACGGGATAGTTCGCGGGAAGGATGATGACGGCGGTACCCATCGGTTCTTTGAGCGTGTAATGGAATTGACCAGCGGTCGCGGTTCCGTGCACTGTGCCGATCGAATGACGTCCGATTTCTGCGTAATAGTCCATCGCAGTGATTGCCCAACTCACCTCGTCGAAGCTTTCCTTGAACGGTTTGCCCGTTTCGGTGGAAAGGATTTCGGCGACAACGCGTTGATTCTCGCGAACTTTGCGCGCAGCTTCGTGAATGAGTTCGGCGCGTTCCAGGGCGGACAGCGCATTCCATTCCTTTTGCGCGGAATTTGCATCTGCAACAACCCGATCCACCTGCGCCTCGGTGAGATCGGAGATCTCACCGAGGACACCGGCGGTCGATGGGTCAAGTACGTCGGCGAATTTCGCACCTTCCGCCCGCTCGAGCCCCGACTTTCCAAAGAACTTGTTATTCAGGGTTGAGATTTTTTCGCGGACCTCGGGAGAGCCACGGCGGGCGGAAATGTTCATGTCTGTTTCCTGTGCTTTCGTTTAGGAGATGGGCTTTGCGATGGAGTCGAGGTTGGCGTCAGCCTTGTCGACAATCGCACGTTCGGCCTTCATATCCATGTTGAGACACATCACCCAGTAAATGACGCCACCGAGAGGAATCCCGATGAAGAAGGCGATGTCGACTCCTCCGAGCGCGGTAGCGATTGGCCCGGTGTAGAACGGAAGGATCATGAACGGAATCATGATGGCGAACGTCACCAAATAAGACAGGATTCCCCGCATGTTCCAGTTGCCGTAGATACCCGTTCGCGAGAACATTTCGCGAATCGAATAGTGACCGCGACGAACGAGGAAGAAGTCGGTGAGATTGATCGCTGTCCACGGAGCCATGAGGTACGACAGAACGACGAGAATCGTCCAGAAGCTCGTGTTGAGGTAATCGGCCGGCATGAACGCACCTGCGTAGGTGGAGGTCAGACCGACGAGGAGAATCGTCCAAATTCGGACTTTACGTGTGGGCAGAACTGATTTGATGCTGTCCATCGCCGTAATGATGGTCAGTGATCCTCCGTATACGCACATCGCCATCA
>WLEN01000028.1 GCA_009704225.1 Actinomycetota bacterium
ACGGCGTTTTGTCTAAATCATTCACTATTGCAGGATTTAGTAATTGGACATAGAATTCAGCACAAGATCCATTTGCCACCGAGTCGCTCGAACAATGAGGTTCACCTGATGCCAACCGAAATCGCTGTACCGTATCTGGACATTTCGGATCCGTCCTTTTCGATGCACTCCGAAGCAGTTCGAGACGCTCGCGAACAGCACTGGTACGCGACGACCAATTATGGGTTCGCCGTACTCCGGCACGAATATGTCAGCATCCTGCTCAAGGACACCCGATTGAGTCAGGGCAGCGGAAAATGGCCGGATCACAACGGGGTTCACTCGGGGTTGTTCCACGATTGGTGGACCAAGTGCCTGTTGGTTCTCGAAGGCGACGACCACCATCGAATCCGTCGCATGCTCAACCCGGCGTTCTCATTCCGCCACATCGAAGCGTACGTTCCGCGATTCGAAAAACTTGCGGAAGAAATCGTAGACGCGATCATCGATAAGGGTGAGTTCGAGTACGTCAACGATTTTGCCGAGCCGTACGCGACCCGCGTGTTGTGCATCCTGACGGGTATCCCCGAAAGTGAATGGCCGACTATCGCCCGCATTTCAAGTTCGATCGGACTTGCCCTCGGAATCACGATCAAGGAAGACCTGCCCGAGATCGAGGCGGCGCTCGCCGAACTTTACGGATACGCTGAAGCGCTCATCGCCGATCGCCAGGCGAACCCGCGCGACGATCTCGTGACGCGTCTCGTTGAAGCGAACCGAGACGGTGACAGCCTGAGCGACGATGAACTGCGCAACGCGCTGTGCCTACTTATCTTTGGAGGGATGGACACGACCCGTAATCAACTGGGGCTCGGTATTCAGACCATGATGCGAAACCCCGACCAATGGGAGCTCCTCGCGAAGAACCCGGAACTCGCTCGGAATGCGGTTGAGGAAGTCATGAGATCCAACCCGACGACCACGTGGGTGACCCGCGAAGCCGTTGTCGATTTCGATTATGAAGACCTTCACGCACCGGCCGGATCAACCGTTCACTTCTTCACTCAAGTGAGTGGGAACGATCCGGCTGCCTATCCCAACCCTGGAATTGACATCACCGTGGAACGAGCACCTCACTACGGTTTTGGCGGGGGAATGCATCACTGCCTCGGGCATTTCGTTGCGCGAATGGACATGGCGATTGCGTTTAGGACCCTGTCCCAGCGAATGACCAACATTCGCGTCAACGGGCAGGATGAATGGATGCCCGATTCGGGCAACACAGGGCCTGTGCATCTTCCGCTCGCGTTCGACAAACGATAACCTCAAACAACACCAAGGAGAACACCATGCACGTTTCTGTAGACCGCGCGAAGTGCGACAACCACGGTCAGTGCACCTTCTCAGCGCCGACCGTGTTCCGGCTTGATGACAAGGGAGTTCTGCAATTCGACGAGAACCCCGACGACTCGTTGCGCGCGGACGTTGACGAGGCCGCCGACGTGTGCCCAATGCAAGCCATCCTGGTCACCGACTGACCCCGCTTCACCCCATCGAAAACAAGGACAAAGGAGTCCCACCAATGGTTGACCAACTCGGAACGAGTGCGCTGACGGACAACGACGCGTTCTCTCGCCACCAGGCGTCGAACATGCGACCCGACGTCATCAAAGACCTCGAACAGAAAATCGCTGCCGCCGGCGTCGAATTCATCTATTACATGCTTCCCACCATTGGAGCGAAAGTCGTGGCCAAGATGGTGCCCGCACGGCACCTTCGTCGTAACCTCGAAAAGGGCATCGCCCTGCACCGCACGGCGGTAGCTGACCTGCAATCGACACGCGAGGGCGAACTCATCGGCGGCGGAATCGGTGCGCGAGAAATGATTGCGCTACCTGACCCGGACACGTTCGTCGTCTTGCCGTGGGACACGTCGGTGGCCCGAATGCTTTGTCTCGCTTACGAACCGATGCATTTCGCCGAGGTCGGCGGACGCCCGCTACAAACTGACTCGCGCGGTTTGCTGATCCGTGCACACCACGATTTCACCGCCCGCACGGGTTACGAGGTTCGCAGTGGCACCGAGCCCGAAATGATGTGGACCGGACCGGGACTTGAGGTCATCAAAAAGGAAGGTTCAAGCCCCGCCTACCAGGTCGAAAACCTCGAACGCATGCGCCCGATTTTCAAGCAGGTCGTTCGCTACGCGCAAGCGTTTGGTCTCGACATGATTGAGGGTGACTACGAGGACGACGGACAATTGGAACTCAACTGGATGTACGACCGGGTCGAACTCACCTCGGATCGACTCGTGACCTACCGTCAGATTTGCAAGCAAGTCGCGCGCGAACAGGGTGTCACGGCGTCGTTCATGCCCAAGCCGTTCAACGGATTGATGGGTAACGGTTGCCACCACAACCTCTCGTTGTGGAAAGACGGTGCAAACGCGTGTGTCGAGCCCGGCAACACGCAGATTCACTTGTCGGAGGTGGGCCGCTGGGCGGTCGGTGGAATGCTCACCCACGCCGCCGACTCGACCGTCATCATGGCGAGCACCGTCAACTCGTATAAGCGTTTCTGGGACGCCGGTCAGTTCGCGCCGAGCTCGCCCTCGTGGGGGTTGGATTCCCGCGCGGGAATGATTCGCATCTCGTCGATCGGGCGAATGGAGTACCGCCAGCCCGACTCGAGTGTGAATCCATATCTCTCCCACACGGCGCTTCTTGCGTCGATCGAGGACGGTTTGGAACGAAAGATCAATTCGGGGGATCCCCTCACGGATGAGAAGGCGAAGGTCGTGAAGTTTGACCTGATGCCCATGACACTAGGAGACGCCATCGTGCAATTCGAAGGAAGTGCCCTTTTGAAGAAAGCATTCCCAGCGGAATTGCGGAATGTCTTCATCGACCTCAAGAAAGACGAGTGGGCCCGTTATTGCGGGGTCATCACCGAATGGGAATTCGCACAGTACTGGGAGACCCTCCCGTGAGCGCCGCGCTTCGCCTGGCGTGCATCGACGCCGATGCGCCACCGCTGTTCAACCTCAGCCCGGATGGGATTGTTCGCACGGGGTATGAACCCGCGGCGGCCGACCTCGTCGCGAGTGTGATGGGACGCGAGATTGAGTGGGTCATAACCGGCTGGGACAACATGATTCCGATGGTTCAACGCGGTGAAGTGGACGCGGTCTGGTGTGGGCAGGGAATGATTCCCGAACGCATCGCACTCGTGGACTTCACGCAGCCTTACGCGGTGTTTAACGAGACCGTGTTGGTTCGCGCCGATGATCCCGCCCGGTCGAACACCACCATGAACGGATACAAGGTGGGCGCGATTGCGGGAAGCGCCAACCTCAAGGTCGCACAGACTATCGTTGGCGCCGAGATCGTCGAATTCACGGGCCCAAGTGTCTTCGAAGACATGATTGCGGCACTCCGAACGGGATCCGTCGATGCCTTTGTTGACGACGACGTCGTCATGATCCCCCTGGCCGACAACGATCCAGATTTCGTCGTGGCCTTCACTGCCGAAACCCGAAACCCGTGGGGTATCGGTGTCCAGAAGGGCAACGCGGAGCTGTTGGGGGAACTCAATCGCGCGCTCGATACGGTCATCGCCGACGGCCGCCTTGCGGCAGTTTGGAGCACCTGGATGCCGGATTTGGCTTTCCCTCTGGCAAAATAGAGTCCATGAGTCACAACATCACACTGAGCGACGTCATGCCCGAGAGCAACGCGTCGATGCCCAGCGATGCGCCGACCGTTGCGGTTGTCGTGTCACTGAATATCCCCCAAATGACGGATGAGGTTGCTGGGCTTGTCGTTCGATTCACTCGTGTCGCACTGACCGAACTGAACGATGTTGGGGCAAAAATCGTGTTGTTGGATTCCAGCAAGTCGCCTCTCGACCCGGCGGCAATCGCCGACCTCGCTGACGGGGTTTTGTTCTTGGGCGGTGGAGACGTCGACGCACGAATCTACGGCCACACCGAACCAGTGAACCATGAGTACGGGGTCGATCGCGCGGCGGACGACTACTGCATCGACATCATCAAGGCCACGATCGAACGCGACGCTCCGTTGCTGTGCATCTGTCGCGGATCGCAGCTGCTCAATGTGGCTCTGGGCGGTGACCTCATTCCCGACATCGAGAACTACCACCCGCACCGAGGTGGTTCAGGCGACCCGATGTTCAAGGACGAACCCGTCATCCTCGAACCGGGCAGCAAGACTCACGAGATTTTTGGGCGCGAACGCGTCGCGGTTCGCTCGGGGCACCACCAGGCCGTCAATCGCGTGGCGGAGGGCCTTGTCGTTAGCGCTCGTGCCGAGGACGGAGTCGTCGAGGGGACAGAAATGCCGTCGGCGCGGTGGGTTGTCGGAGTCCAGTGGCACCCCGAAGACGATGACGGTTCAGCATCCGATCGTCGTGCCCTGTTTCAGGCATTCGTTGACCAAACGAAACTCGTTCGGACCACGCGCTAGTAATTCTTGTCTCGCGGCGTTGCCACGAGTTGAAAGCCGAGTGCTGGCCCAGGAATTTCCCGTCGGATAGAACCCTTTGGCAATGCGCCGACTCGGTTTCCCACAAGAAAACGACCCGAGTTTCCCACGACGATTCGATCGAATTTTGATACGAGTGCGGCGTCCCCAGGGATAGTGCGCAAAATCGGCATGACTATGGTCTCCAATTCCCGCACCTCCGTGTCACATCCCGCGGTACCGATGAGCACGCCATCCAATGACAAGGGAACCATCGCGGTCAGAATGTACTTGTCCATTCCCGCATAGTCGAGGTAAGGGCCTTGAATTGCTGGCTTTCCGGTCGACACCACTTCGGCGAACCACTCGTAGGTCACAAAATCATAGAAACCAGGGTCATTGGGCGAAAGGTTGAATACGAGGCGATTTGTCGAGCCGGCGTCGCTTCGACGCCACCACTCAACTGCTCCAACATTATTGTCAACGATGTTAGGACCGAGAACGATTCCGGCGGCCATGGGAATCGCGTGTCGTGCCAGAAAGGCAGCGGTGGCCGGTTGGATAGCGCGCAGATGGCGCTCCAACAATTTACCCCTCGTCCCACGTGCATCGCGAAGATTGTGTTCGCACGCCAACGCCAAGACGTCCAAGTCACGATAGACCGCGGCGTACCAATCACCAATTGCGTTACTCGCGCGCTCTACTTCACCGCGCATGTCATTCATCTGTTGGTCCAATCGGATACAACGTATCGAGTCGGGCGGCAACGAGTCGATAAAAATCGCGCGAGATGTGTTCACGAATTGCCCGTTGAGCAGCGACCAGATTTCCCTCTCGAAGTGCCGTCACAATGGCAAGGTGGTCGTTCATCGTCCATTGTTTATCGGACTCGACCGCGAGGACGGTCCACATGATCTCAATCGATTCGGTCAACAAGCGCATCTGTGTCGCCAATAGACGTTCCGATTGGGAGAGCACGGCAAGTTCAGCTTGGAATCTAGTATCAGCGCGCAAACAGGACTCGGTCGTTGTCGCTTCGCCCATGGTGCGCGCAATTCGTTCGAGGCGGTCGATGTCGTGGGGGAATGCTCGCTCGATGGCCAGTTGTGCGGCGGCGAGTGCGGTGGCCAATTGCTCGTCTTCCATATCCCGCAACTCCGCCATGGACAATCCCAACAATCTCTGACGAAGCGCGTCGATATTCGTGCGAGGGTAGCCAATGATGAACGTACCGCCACTTCGCCCGCGTCTCGTTTCGATGATTCCTCTGTCGCGTAACTCTTGAAGAGCGTCTCTCACCGTGGCAGTCGCGACACCGAACATGGCCGTCAACTGATTCTCGACGGGTAGTTGATCTCCTCGACGGAGAAGTCCGAGAGAGATTGCCGTCGACAGACGGTCGACAATCGCCTCGGCCCGCAGGACGTCCGGGAGAGGCCGAAAAACCTGTGAGTGAACACCACTCAAATCGCCCACGGAACCTCGCTTCGTTTGAACACTCTCAGTTACGATACTGCGATTTGTTTGACGATAAACAATTTTTTCATTGTCGATGAACGACAATGAATGTATGCCCTATGCCGTCACTAATCCCACCACCGGAATCGTCGAACGCGAATTTCCGAGTGCAACATCGACCGACATCGCCGATGCCATTTCGCGGGCCGATGCGGCCCACGCGCCGTGGAGTGAAACACCGCTCGCCGAGCGTGCCGCAGTGCTTCAGCGTGTCGCAGATTTGTATCGCGATCGAAAAGATGAACTCGCCGACATCATCGCTCGAGAGATGGGCAAGCCGGTTCGCCAGGGTCGGGGCGAAGCCGGCTTTGTGGGGGATATCTATGAGTTCTATGCCACCCGGGGGCCTGGTTTCCTTGCCGATCAAGACATGCACCCAATGTCGGGTGGGCACGCGATTGTTCGGTCACAATCGCTCGGCGTCCTCCTCGGAATCATGCCGTGGAACTATCCCTACTATCAGGTCGCACGATTCGCCGGCCCGAACTTGCTCATCGGTAACACCGTCATCCTCAAGCACGCGAGCAACTGCCCCGAATCCGCCCTCGCCCAGGAACAAATATTCAGAGACGCCGGGTTGCCGGAGGGCGCATACATCAACCTGTTTGTCGAAAGTCGTGACATCGAGACCATCATCGCCGATCCGCGCGTTCAGGGGGTTTCCCTGACGGGAAGCGAGAAGGCAGGAGCCGCCGTCGCGCAAGCCGCCGGCCGCTCTCTGAAGAAGGTCGTGCTGGAATTAGGCGGAAGTGACCCGTTCATCGTCCTCGACGCTGAGAACCTTGACGTCACCATCGCGGCCGCAGCGTCGGGCCGGATGAGCAATGCCGGCCAAGCATGTACCGCGGCGAAGCGTTTCATCGTTGTCGATTCCGTGTACGACCGATTCGTCGACGGCTTTGCGGAACAATTGCAGACGTATATCGCTGGAGACCCGCGAGATTCTGAGACGAACCTTGGGCCGCTGTCGTCCCTCGGCGCCGTTGAGGAACTTATCGGGCAGGTTGACGACGCCGTGGCCAACGGGGCGACACTCGTGACGGGTGGCCATCGGGTCGGAGATGTCGGGTCGTTCATGGCGCCGACGCTCCTGACCAACGTCACTCCCGCGGCCCGCGCATTCAGCGAAGAGCTGTTCGGACCGGTCGCCGTGGTCTACCGCGTGTCGGACAAGGATGAGGCAATCGCGTTGGCAAACGGTTCCGAATTCGGACTTTCCGGCGCCGTGTTTGGGGCTAACGCCGACGACACCCGTTACGTCGCGGACCGGCTTGAATCGGGCATGGTCTACATCAATGAGAACACCGATTCGCATGTCGACCTTCCGTTCGGCGGTATCAAGAAATCTGGTTTCGGTCGCGAACTCGGGCACTTTGGGCTTGACGAATTCGTCAACAAGAAGCTGATTCGGACCGCCGCTCGATAATCCTGTGGACGGTGTGAGCACGACGAGGGCTAACGCGAAAAACTTCGGACATGTTCGTGATTGCCGAGCGAGGAAGCACCAGCCTTGAGTTCATCGCAGCGTCCATCGCTCTCCTGGTGCCTATCGTCGCTTTGACCGCGACCACCAGTGAAATTGCGTCAGCAACCTTTGCGGCGACAACCGCCGCGCGGCATGGCGTGCGAGCGTTTACCCAAGCGGAATCAACGTCTGTTGGTCTGGAGCAGGTTCGCGCCATCACGTCGTTGATTATCGATGATCACGGTCTGACCGACAGCGCGCCTGAATGGGAGCTTGATTGCTCCCGCAGGAACTGCCTGCAACGAGGATCTCGTGTCACAGTGACCGTCCACCTTGATGTGCCGTTGCGGTTTATCCCCGCCCTGCCCGGTATCGATATCGCGTCGCGCGTCACGGTATCCCGAAGC
>WLEN01000029.1 GCA_009704225.1 Actinomycetota bacterium
GAAGCGGCGAGCAAGTTCCCCCAGTTGGCCGCCGACGTCGCCGCACGCATGATGGTTGATGCCATCGAGAACAACACTCCGCGGATTACAACCGGTCAGGACGCGAAAACGATGGACATACTGTCTCGCCTCAACCCTGTGTGGGCCGCCGGCGTCATCTACAAGCAGATGAAGTCTTTACTCGGCTAAACCGCGTTTTCCGGAAATGCCTAAAAGTGAGAGAATTTGCGGGTGAGTACATCCAGCACTGAACGTCGCATCCGAAACGCCGACGGAGAATGGGAACACATCGCGCCGTATCGAGTGCTGTGGATTGCCAAAATCGTCTATAGCGGGCCATTCGAACTTTTCGTCGCGTCGGTGATTGCCATTAATGCACTGTTTCTTGCGATTCTCACGATGCCGGACATTTCGCCGGCGACTCGGGCGGCCGCCATCGCCATCGACAACATTGCCATGGGGATTTATGTTGCCGAACTCGTGGTGCGAATCCTGTCTTACGGAAAGAAGCCGTGGCACTTTTTCCGTCACGGCTGGAACATTTTTGATTTCATCGTGGTCGGGCTCGCACCATTGGCGGCAGGACAAACCGTCATCTTGCGACTCTTGAGGCTCTTGCGCCTTTTGCGAATATTCCGGTTCCTGCCCGAAGTGCGGATTCTCTTCGCGTCGATTGTGAAGAGCATCCCTCCGCTTTTCAGCATGTCCGTCCTCATCGGTCTTCTGCTGTTTCTTTACGGAATGGCGGGAACCTATCTATTCGGGACGATGCTGTCCGAATCGTGGGGTCACATTGGACGCAGCTTAAAGTCGCTGTTCATTCTTCTGACGCTCGAAAATTTCCCCATTTATCTCGACGAGGCGATGGCCATCAGCCCTTTCGCACTGCCATTTTTCTTGTCGTATGTGTTCTTTGTCGTCTTCACGATTCTCAACGTACTGATTGGAATTGTGCTCAACGCGATGGACGAAGCCCGGGCCGAGGCACGTGTTCAGGTCGACCAAAAAGCCGCACTCACAGAGTTGTCTGCACTCGTCGATGTGATCAGTGCCGACGGGAAAATCACCGACGCCGAAATTATCCAACTACGGTCGGAAATCGACCGGTTGCGGAACGGGTAACAGACACCAAAACCCTCTGATGGAGATGACGACACTTGTTGCCGCCAGCAATTTGTGTTGCTAGCCGTGACGTCCCGTTGCCCCGGTCGGGCCTGCCGCGCCCGCTGACCCGGTCAAACCCGTCGGACCAGCGATGCCTTGCTCCCCTGTCGCGCCAGTTTGGCCTGTTTTACCTGTTTCACCTGCAGACCCGGTTTCGCCAATCGCTCCGGCAGGCCCGGCCGCTCCGGCAGGCCCGGCCGCTCCTGTGGCTCCTCTGTTCTTGTTGCGAGGGCGAAGAATGTCCCAAAGGTAGACCAGGAAAATCGGCAGGATGATATCGGTGACCATGAAAATTGGATATTGAATCAAATACCCCGTGTACCACAGTCCTTTTTGCAAATAGAGCGTCACGTGGCTCAAAATTAACGACAACGGCCACAACAATCCGACGAACGGCAGGAACGAAACTAGTTTCGATGATCCTGCGGCGTACCTCACCAGAATCACAGCTGGGCCGAAGAGCAAGAGCACCCAAGCGAACGACGAGACAGACAATTCAAACGCACGAAGCCCGTCGCCTTCCGCCAACGGGTTGAACAGAAAGAACCGGGGGAAGGTCAAAACGACCGTCGCGACGAATAGCGAAATGAAAACACCGATTCCTCCCACCGTCAATCGGTGACTAATTTTGGAATGGTCTTCTTGCGGAGCAAAGTGCATTTCCATCATGATTTTTCCTTTGAATAGGGTGCTGTTAAGGTGCTATTTCGTAGGTGCCGGAGATGTAAAAAGTGACGCCTTGATTCAGGCTTATTGGCGAGTTCGCGTCCATCGGCACGTCTTGGTTGCCTGATTGATAAATCAATCGGATCAATGTGGAGCCTGGTTCGGTGTCTCCATAGATTGAATAGTGGTTGTCATGTCCACCGTCGTGTAGCCCACCATCGCGGAATATGTAGTTTTGAAGCGGTGGGAACGGCAGTCTGAGCGTGTAGCTGCCCGAGCCGAAATCTCCGACATTGGCGGCATTCACAAAAATCCGAAAGTGCACAAGATTCCCATTTCGGATATAAGCCGCGGAATCAGCGTCATTAGGTGCCGCCAGACCGGTTCCCGCCCATTCTGGGTCATACCCAACCGAGACGCCCGCGGGACCCGCGGGACCCGTTTCGCCTTGTGGCCCCCGGGCGCCAGTTTCGCCTTGTGGTCCTGCAGGCCCCACCTGGCCCATTTCGCCTGGTTCTCCGGTAGCTCCTGTTTCGCCTTGCGGCCCCGGGGGTCCTTGAGGCCCAACCGATCCCGTCAGGCCCATCGGTCCAATCTCACCCTGTAGACCGGGCAGACCGGTTAGACCTTGGGGTCCGGTTTCGCCGGTTGCACCAGACTCACCGACCAGCCCCTGGGGGCCAATCGGGCCCATCGGTCCTGTTTCGCCAACTAACCCTTGAGGGCCAGTCGCTCCGTCAACACCATTGATCCCGTCAACACCATTGATCCCGTCAACACCATTGATCCCGTCAACACCATTCGTTCCGTCGGCGCCCGCATCACCAGTTAAGCCCATCGGCCCGATCTCTCCCGTTGCACCAGTATCGCCGGTTAGCCCTTGAGGCCCAGGTTCGCCCGTCAAACCGATTGGTCCAACATCTCCGGCCGGTCCGACGGCACCGGTTTCACCTGTCGCACCCATAGGTCCCGTTTTCCCATCTAGGCCTTGGATTCCTTGAGCTCCGGTTAACCCGATTTCGCCCCTCGGCCCCGTTTCTCCTTCGGGACCGGGCTCGCCGGGCTCGCCAGGCGCGCCGGTCCCACCTGTTGCGCCAGATTGGCCCGAGTCACCAGTGGCTCCGGGCTCACCGGACCCCCCCACTGTTCCAGGATCACCCGACGGCCCTTGCGGACCGACCAAACCAAACGAACCGATCAGACCAACCGGCCCAGTAAGTCCTTCGTCGCTGAGATCGGGGGTCACGGTACCGCCTTGTGGCCCGGCTGCGACGGAAACCGGCCCAGGTGGACCCGTGACAAAGGCGGGCAACGCGGCGGAAGCCGCAAATCCGGATAGCACTAAAACTGACGCTGTTGAAAGGATGAGTGTAGTCGGAAGCAACGCTGCGCCCGCGACAACGATTTGAGGTTCAAATCCAATCAACTTCACATCTTCACGATAGTCGAAAAAAGAGAATGCTCATTTTTCTAAACTCGGTGAAAGTGATGGCTTCTTTGACTTCAGCCTCACAAACAATAATTGCGACCGTATGCTCGACGTAGAGCTCGGCGATAATCCTTAAACCAACGCCTAGGAGGCAACGATGTATGTGGCGACATGGAACGGTGCAGTCATTGCACAATCAGACAAGACGATCGAAATCGAAGGAAACCAATATTTTCCAATGGATAGTGTCGACTCCGCGTTCCTCGTCGATTCGGACACCACGTCGACGTGCTCGTGGAAAGGTCTCGCGAACTACTACTCGCTAAACGTGAATGGCGATGTCAACACCGATGCGGTCTGGGTCTACCGCGACCCCAAGGACGCCGCCAAAGAAATCGCCAATTACGTGGCGTTCTGGCGTGGAGTAACGGTCAGCGCCGCCTGACCTTAGCTTCGGCGTTCCCACGTGATTGAATTCGACCGCGTCTCAAAGAAGTACGGCAAAACCGCCGCACTAGCCGATTTCTCGTTGTCGGCTCCGACGGCAAAAATCACGGTGTTGATGGGGCTTTCGGGTTCGGGGAAAACAACGATCATCCGAATGGTCAACAAAATGGTGACGCCGACCTCGGGGACCGTGTCAATCGACGGGTCAGACGTTGCCGGCCTCGATGCGGTCACGCTGCGCCGCACGATTGGCTATGTCATGCAGGAAGTTGGCCTGCTCCCCCACAAAACGGTGCTCGACAACGTCACCCTTATCGCCCGGATTGCTGGTCAGACACCAGATGTCGCCCGTAGCAATGCGACTGAAATGCTGACGATGGTGGGGATCGACGAGCAATTCTTCAGCAGATACCCCCAGCAACTATCGGGCGGTCAACAACAACGCGTTGGGGTTGCTCGAGCTCTCGCCATTAAACCCAACATCCTTCTCATGGACGAACCATTTGGGGCGGTCGACCCAATTGTGCGAGAAGAACTACAAGACGAAATGTGTCGCATTCAGCGAGAACTCGGTCTCACCATCATGTTTGTCACACACGATCGCCACGAGGCACTGAAGATTGCCGATCAGTTGGTTGTTCTGTCGGGAGGCGGACACATTGAACAAGCCGGCTCACCGTCCGAGTTGGTGGAGAAGCCCGCTAACGCGTTTGTTCGAAAGATTCTCGGCCTCTGATGGATTGGTTTATTGCCAACTGGACTTTTGTTGCAGGATTAGCCGCCATGCATCTCAGCGTTTCCGTTGTTCCAATCGCCGTCGGCGCTTTCCTCGCCATCGTCTTCACCCGCATCACGCCGCCTCGTTGGTCGAACACCGCCCGAGGAGCTCTTGGCGCGATCTATGCGATTCCCTCTCTCGCCCTATTTGTGACGCTTCCCGCGCTCATCGGGACTGACTTCACCGGACCGACGAACGTCGTCATTGCCCTCACCATCTATGCCATCGCCTCGATGTATTTCTCAGCGCACGATGCGTTCAACCAGGTTCCGCGACCTACGGTTTCGAACGCGGAGTCCATGGGCATGAACCCCCGGCAGATTTTTGTCCATGTTGAACTTCCGATGGCGGTACCCGGACTAATCGCCGGATTGAGGGTGACCGCAGCCAGCATCATTTCCATAGCCTCAATCGGGGCAGTCGTTGGCGTTCGCAACCTCGGGTATCTCTTTATCGATGGTTTCCAACGAAAAATCCCCGAGGAAATCATCACCGGTGTTCTCGCAATCTTTGTCATAGCTCTCACTCTCGACGCGGGCTTGTGGCTCGTCGGACGGATGTTGACGCGCTGGCGTTTCATCAAGGTCGAGCATGCTTGAATTCGGTGAATTAGGTGCCTGGTTTTCGAACACTGAAAATTGGGAAGGCCGCTACGGGTTGTGGAACCTCATTTCGGAACACCTCGGTCTCACGTTTCTGGCAATAATTGTTGCGGCGATCGTCGCGATTCCGCTCGGCGTGGCAATCGGGCACTACGGCCGCGGTGAGCTGTTTGTCATGGGGCTGGGTTCAGTCTCGCGTGCCATTCCGACGATGGGACTGCTCTTTGCTCTCGTACTGGTGATGGGAATCGAGTATCGAGAATTGTCCGTTGTGCTCGCGCTCGCGGCCATCGCATTTCCGCCGCTCATCGCGGGTGCATTTTCGGGCGTCACGACCATCCCGCCGTGGATTCGAGATTCAGCAACCGCTCAAGGCATGACAGCGTGGCAACTATTGCGGCACGTGGAAATTCCGCTCGCATCGGCGTCGATTATTGGCGGATTTCGAATCGCATATATCCAGGTGGTCTCGACCGTTGTTCTCGCACCGCTGGTGGGAATTGGCGGTGTTGGTTTTGGAATCATTCAAGGACTGGCGTTGCGCAACTTTCCACAAGTGACAGCAAGTTCGATTGTCATCATCATGGTCACCATCGCGGGTGATCGCCTCTTTGGGTTGGCGCAACAATTTGCGAACGCTAGATTGGAATCACCTCAACGTTTGGAGCAGCCATGAAAATTTCACGAATCGCCGCCGCCGTTTCCATCGGAACGCTCATCGGGCTAGCTGGCTGCGCTCCGACCGCAACGCCCTCGAGCGAGCCAATAGTTATTGGCTCGCAGGCTTACTATTCGAATGAAATCGTTGCCGAGGCGTACGCCCTGGTACTGGAGGACGCCGGATTCACCGTTGAGCGTAAGTTCTCGCTCGGACAGCGTGACGTATACGTCCCCGCACTTGTTGCCGGCGAAATTGACCTGTTCCCGGAGTACACCGGTAACCTCTTGCAGTTCTTCGTCCCGACCGCGACGGAAACCGCGGCGGACGACGTATACGCGGCCCTCGCGACGTCGTTGCCGGACGGGCTGACCGCACTCGCCATGTCGCCCGCGAGCGACCAAGATTCTTACAACGTGACACAGGAGTTTGCATCTGCAAACAGCCTCGAGTCCATCGCCGATCTGGCTAACCTCGCTGACATCACTCTCGGTGGTGCGCCTGAACTCGCCGAACGCCCCTACGGCCCCAGCGGCTTGCTGGAAACTTACGGCGTGACGGTGTCGTTCGAGGCCACCGGAGACACGACCGTTGAATCGCTCGTCGCCGGAATTGTCGATATGGCCAACGTCTACAGCGCAGACCCGCGAATCCAGCAACTCGGTCTTGTTACCTTGTCGGACCCGCTTGGATTGTTCCTTTCGTCGAACGTCGTGCCGATTGCCTCGGAGGCGGTCAACGCCGATGCGCGTGCTCTCATCGACGCTGTTTCAGCAGCGATGAGCGCCGAGGATCTGGTCGCGCTCAATGTGCGCAGTGTGGACGAGAAATTGTCTGCTGCAGTCATCGCCCGCGAATGGCTGGTTTCCGAGGGTCTGCTCGACTAGACCAACCCTTCGGGGACTACGGCTTGGTTGTGGAGTCAGGTTTGTCGGCTTTGCGAGTTGCGAGCGCGAAAACGGCAAGCCCCGCGACCAAGGCCCCCGCGCCGAGTCCGTAGGACAGCACTTCATCGGCCCGGTTGGCATCAACGAACACTCCGACGAATACAACGGCAATAATGGCAACGACGACACCGATCAGTTTCGACTTGAGGTCGTCCAGGTCCCTGACCTGCAACCAATCTGGAACCTTTAGTTCGGGGTCGACGAACAGTTCGTACAAGCCATAACCAATGACGAGCAGAACGGTTCCCAACAGGATTGCGTCGACTGCGGTCAGGACATCAACAATCGTGTCTTTGAGGTAGGCATGGGTCGTGATCGATTCGTAGACCACGACCACCATCTCGATTGACCCTTGGGCCATCAGGAGTAGCGCACCGATGATGGAGGCAATCGCGGGAACTATAACCGCGTAGCGGGTCAGACCGAGAATTTGTCGCATGCGACGAGTTTAGGTGCCCTCGGCCAGGTTTGGTAGGCATCGAATCCTGCAGGCGAGGGCGGGTACACAGTGCGCGGTGCGTCAACCGCGGAGTCGCTCAACTGTATAGAATTTGGAGACTGCCGAAAATGACACTCTTCGTGAGGAGTCTGTTTCGGGATGGCCACAACGAGTGGCACAAAGTGGAAGGTTTGCGCACATGGCTCGTCTGGGAATAGTGAAAGAGGGCAACGGCGAAACTCGGGTTGCCGCCACTCCGGACACCGTCGCAAAGTTGCTGCTGTTGGGCTACGAGGTCGTTGTTGAACGTGGCGCTGGCGCTGAATCGTCATTCCCTGACTCTCAGTACAAAACCGCTGGCGCGATCGTCGCGGATAAAAAGAAGACGTGGGCGTCCGAGATTGTCATGAAGGTCAATGCCCCCACCGACGCAGAAATTGCGAGCATGGCGCCAGGAACAACCGTTATTGGTGTCATGGCACCCGGGCTCCGTCCGGAACTTCTCGCTGCAATGGCCAA
>WLEN01000003.1 GCA_009704225.1 Actinomycetota bacterium
CATTACCCGTCAGAACGGTTCGATTGTGTCCGACCGTCAGGGCGTAGCAACGCCATTCGCCATGATGGCACTGCAAGAACGCATGGCGTTCTTTGTTCAGCCTGGTGACGAGGTTTACGAGGGCATGGTTGTCGGAGAGAACGCGCGGGCCGACGACATGGACGTCAACGTCACGAAAGAAAAGCAACTGAATAACATTCGCTCGTCAACGTCAGAGATCCTGGAGAAGATGACGCCGCCTCGCGACATGACTCTTGAGGAGTGTCTCGAATTCGCCCGTGAGGATGAGTGCGTCGAGGTGACGCCCGCGAAGATTCGCATCCGCAAGGTCGAACTCGAGCAGAACCTTCGCGCGCGGGCTGCATCACGCCTTAAGCGCCAGAACGAGTAAGCGTCCCGATGGATAGGCTAAACCTGTGAAGGTCGTCCGATTCCGCCATAAGGGGGAACCCCGTTACGGAGTGATCGACGGAGACGTCGTCACTCTGGTCGAGGGTGACCCGATTCACGATGGACTCACGACGACAAACGACACTGTCGCGCTGGTCGACATCGTGCCGTTAGCACCGGTTATCCCGTCCAAGGTGATTTGCGTCGGAATGAATTTCGCCGAGCACGCGGCCGAGATGCATCACGACGGACCGCAGACGCCACTTGTTTTCCTCAAGCCACCGACCGCGGTCATTGGCCCGGGCGATGACATCATCTTGCCCCCCGTCGAGGGGCGAATTGTTCACGAGGGCGAGCTTGCCATCGTCATCGGGTCTGTTGCGCACCGTGTGCCGGAGAAGAACTGGGCGGACGTGATCTTTGGATACACAATCGCCAATGACGTCTCCGCTCGAGACGTCATGTTTGCCGACGGACAATGGGCCCGTGCCAAGGGATTCGATACGTTCTGTCCCATCGGCCCGTGGATCGAAACCGAATTTGATCCGTTCGCACACAACGAGATCACGACCCGCGTTGACGGCGAGGTGCGTCGCCACGGCTTCACTGGCGACATGACCCACAAGGTTCCCGAGATTATTGCCTTTGTCTCGAACGCATTCACCCTGTACCCCGGCGACATCATCTGCACAGGTACTCCAGCGGGGCTCGGTGGATTTGTTGACGGTCAAACCGTTGAAATCACGATTGAGGGTATCGGAACGCTCTCGAACCCAGCCAAAAACCGCGACGACCGAGTTTCCTGATGTCGACTCCGGTCGACGATATCCGCCGGATTCGTCGGGCTCTCATCGCGGGGCAAGTGCTCGCTGGTATCGGGCTTGGGTCCGCCGTCTCAGTCGGCTCACTGCTCGCCGCGCACATCGCGGGCGGTGATTCAGCGGCGGGGCTCGCCGCCACCATGTCGACCCTGGGTGCAGCGGTCGCGGCAATTCCACTGGCGCGGGTGGCGATGCTACGAGGTCGGCGGCGTGCGCTTACCCTGGGCGCGTCCATTGCGATTCTTGGTGGATCTCTCATCATCGTCGCGGGAGGGCTCATGTCGTTGCCGCTCGTGCTTCTCGGGCTCTTGGGGCTGGGAGTCGGTGGGGCAGTAAACCTTCAAGCCCGATTCGCGGTGACCGATTATTCCAGCGCGGAAAATCGTGGCCGCGACTTGTCGCTGGTGGTCTGGGCGACGACCGTCGGGGCGATTATTGGTCCAAACCTCAACGGTATCGGCGTGGTAATCGGCGATGCACTCGGAATGCCGGAATTGACGGGTCCCTTTATCTTCACCGTCGCCGCCCAACTCGCCGCGGCGTCCATGTACTGGTGGGGGATCGGACCCAAGGTTCCCACGGTCACCGTCACGAAAACTGCGGCAACCACGGCGGCGAAACTCTCGCGCGCGATTCCATTCGCCATCGCGGTGATTGGACTCGGGCATGCAACCATGGTTGCCGTCATGGCGATGACGCCCGTCCACCTCGTTCACGAAGGGGCGACCGTCGGCGAGGCCAGTTTCGTCATTTCGTTGCACGTTGCTGGCATGTACGCACTGTCACCAGTCTTCGGAATTCTCAGCGACCGAATTGGCCGAGTACCCGTGCTTATCCTCGGGCAGGTTGTCTTGGCGATCAGCCTTGCGCTAACGGCGTTATTCCCGATGGACCACGCCATTGTGACCATCGGACTCATCCTTCTCGGTCTTGGTTGGAGCGCCAACACGGTGGCGGGTAGTGCCCTCATCGGCGAACTTTCTCAAGGACCGAAGCGACTCACTATTCAGGGTCGAAGCGACGCGGCCATGAGCGCATCTGGTGCTCTCGCCGGGGTCCTTGCCGGCCCCGCGGTCACGGCGTTGGGTTATTCGGGGCTCTCGGTCGCCGCGTTCGCTTTCGTGGCCGCTGCGGTCGCGCTGATCGCCTTGATTGTTACCCTGCGGTCCCGCGAATCCGCGGAATAGACTGACACAGATATGAAGACTCCGTTCTCCACCGCCACGGGCAGCGACATCCGTGTCCGTTTTTGCCCATCACCAACGGGGACGCCGCACGTCGGCCTGATTCGGACTTGCCTGTTCAACTGGGCTTACGCGCGTCACGTTGGCGGAACGTTCATCTTCCGCATCGAGGACACCGACGCCGAGCGCGACTCGGAAGAATCCTACGAACAACTGCTGGATGCACTGAGCTGGCTCAGTCTCGACTGGGATGAAGGTGTCGTCAAGGGTGGTCCACACGAGCCGTATCGCCAGTCTCAGCGCACGGCGATTTATCAGGAAATTATCGATTCGCTTCTCGCCTCGGGACACCTGTACGAATCGTTTGTCACTCCAGAAGAAATGGAAGCGCGCAACGTTGCCGCCGGTCGTGACCCCAAGATGGGTTATGACAATTTCGAACGCGACCTAACGGCTGACGAGCGCGCGGCATTTCGCGCCGAGGGCCGGCAGCCCGCGCTGCGGCTTCGTGTTCCGGCGGAAGACCTCGGGTTCAATGACCTCATTCGTGGGCCTATCACCTTCCCCGTTGGAACGACAACCGACTTCGTTGTTGTTCGACCGAACGGCGCGCCACTGTACACATTCGTCAACCCCGTGGACGATGCGCTCATGGGCGTGACTCACGTATTGCGAGGCGAAGACCTGCTGTCGTCAACCCCGCGTCAGATCGCTCTGTACCACGCGCTCATCGAGGTGGGCGTGACGACCTTTGCTCCGCGTTTCGGGCACCTTCCTTACGTCATGGGCGAGGGCAGCAAAAAGTTGTCGAAGCGCGACCCGGAATCGAACCTGTTTCACCACCGCGATCGTGGGTTTATTCGGGAGGGACTGCTCAACTACCTTTCACTGCTGGGCTGGTCGATCGCGGCGGATCGCGATATCTTCACCGTGGACGAGATGATCGCGGCATTCGATGTAGCTGACGTCAACCCGAACCCCGCGCGATTTGACCTGAAAAAAGCCGAATCGATCAACGGGGATCACATTCGCCTGTTGACGCGAGATGAGTTCATCGATCGATCGCTTTCATACCTCCACGCGGCCGGGTTGGTCGAGGCGAACCCGACGAGCCACCAGCGTGCTCGTCTGACCGAAATTGCGCCTCATATTCAGGAACGCACTCAGTTGATGAGCGAGATTCCCGAGATGATTCGGTTCCTCTTTACCGAAGATGTCGACCTCACCGTCACTGACGATGCTCGAGCGACGCTCGATGCCGATGCCGCACGAATTCTCGATGCCGCCCACGTGGCGCTCTCGGACCTCATTGATTGGTCGACGACCAATATCGAAGAAACTCTTCGAACCAGCCTGATTGAGGGACTTGAACTAAAGCCACGTAGCGCGTTTGGTTCGGTGCGAACGGCCATCTCGGGTCGTCGAATCAGTCCGCCGCTGTTCGAATCGATGGAGATCCTCGGCCGTGAATCCAGCCTCGCCCGCATTGCTTCCCTGAGAGGATCGCTGTGATCACCGTCGGCATCGTTCGCCAATTTCGTGCGGTCGACGCCGTTTGGTAGGCTAACGCGGAGCGGCTCGGCCGCTGGTGGGGTGTGGTGTAATTGGCAACACGGAGGTTTCTGGTACCTTTGTTCTTGGTTCGAGTCCAGGCACCCCAGCACTAATTTCCTCGAATTCTCGGGCCTCTACGCTACTGTTTCGGAATGACAACGTTGTCGCGTCCGCACATTGCCGTCGCTGTAAATCCGAGTGCCGCGCAGGGCGCTCACCGCGATTACGGGCACCGATTGGTCGAAGCGTTACGCGCAACGGGCCGCCAGGTTTCGGAATTGTCGACCGATTCGTACGAGCATCTTGAATCGCTGGCGCGCATCGCGGTGAACGACGGTATTGACGCTCTCATTGTCGTCGGAGGCGACGGAACTGCCCAATTAGGCACGAACGTGTGCGTGAATACCGCCACGCCCCTTGGTGTTTTGCCGAGCGGAACCGGCAACGACACTGCCGAAGGAATCCTGGGAATGCCCATTGGTGACATTGATGCCGCAATCGTGCGGCTGATCGCGTCACTCGATAAACCGTTGTGGCGAATCGACGCGGGGCGAATGTCGTGGAACGGTGGCGAACGGTGGTTCTGTTCGACGATGTCGGCCGGATTCGACGCGCTTGTCAACGAAACGGTCAACCACCTGGCTTTTCCCAAGGGTCCGTCGCGGTACACCGTTGCCATGCTCATCGAACTCGCGAAATTGAAGCCGATCCATTACACCGTGACCATCGACGGAAAAAAGACGACTGAACAGGCCATCCTCACGACCATCGCGAACAACAGCCAATATGGCGGGGGCATGAAAATCTGCCCAGAGGCCAAACCTGACGACGGTTTGCTCGACATGATGATGGTGAGGCCGTTATCTCGCTTCGATTTCATTCGGATTTATCCGAAGGTATTTAAGGGAACACATGTCACTGACCCTCGCGTCGTCATTCGACAAGGGAAAAAGTTCCGGCTCGAGTCGCCCGACCTCGTCGGTTACAGCGACGGTGAACGCATCGCGCCTCTTCCGATGGACGTCGAGGTCGCGCCGCGAGCGCTTCCCGTGCTCGATACCCGGCCCTAGACGGATCAGTTTGCGCGCGGTTCCCCGCCTGTGCGATACTTGTCCAGTTGTGTTCGGCCCCATCGTATAGCGGCCTAGTACGCTGCCCTCTCACGGCGGTAACGCGGGTTCGAATCCCGCTGGGGTCACAACTCGCCCTCGACGGTTCGCCATCGAGGGTTTAGTGCATACACCGACAGCGCTGCCGTGACCCGCTGGTAGAGTTTTGAGACTATGGACAACGCCCTCCCCCTTTGGTTCGAAATCACGTCATATGCGGTTCTGGTCGCAATTCTTTTGTTCGATTTGTTCCTTGTCGTCAGGCGGCCGCACGTCCCGTCGACCCGTGAATCCGCATTGTGGATCACCTTTTACGTGAGTCTCGCCGTCGTCTTCGGACTGTTGATTATCGTCGTCGCCAACGATTCGGGACTGAACGGAACCGAACTCGGACTTCAGTTCTTCGCGGGTTGGCTAACGGAGTATTCCTTGTCGGCTGACAACGTCTTTGTGTTCCTCATCATCATGGCCCAGTTCCGAGTCCCTAAAAAAATGCAGCAGGAACTCCTCATGATGGGCATCGTGCTCGCACTCGTTTTCCGCGCGATTTTCATTGTCCTCGGCGCATCGCTTCTCGAGAGCTACTCGTGGCTGTTTTACCTCTTTGGCGCGTATCTCGTGTACGTCGCCGTTCAGCAACTGCGTGAGAAAGACGAGCACGGCAGCGGCGAGGACAATTTTATTATCGCGTGGCTCAAAAAAGTGCTGAAAGTCCACCCCGAATGGAGGGAAACGGAGCGTTGGCGCAAGATGGTCAACGGCGAAAAGTTCTTTACCCCCGCAATCCTTGTTTTGGTTTCGCTCGGGGCGATTGACTTGGTTTTTGCGCTCGACTCGATTCCCGCGATCTTCGGAATCACGACGAGCCCATTCCTCGTGTTCACGTGCAACATTCTCGCCTTAATGGGCCTTCGCCAGCTCTACTTCCTTTTGGGGGACCTGGTCGATCGCCTGCACTACCTCGGTCACGGAATCGCGGCCATCCTTGCGTTCATTGGGTTCAAACTCGTCAACCACGCCTTGCACCTCAACGAACTCCCGTTCATCAATGATGGCCAACACGTCGAGATTGTTCCCGAGATCCCAACCTGGCTTTCACTTGTCGTGATTGTCGTCACGTTGACCGTCGCGGTTCTTGCGAGCCTGGCGCGTACAAAGCGTGAAGAGTCCGCAAAATAACGGTTCTCACGCTGATAAACTAGGGCGGATGAACGCCGCCTCTCCTCGTCCTCGGACACTTGCCGAAAAGGTCTGGGATGACCACCTTGTCGTCAAGGGTGAAAACGGCGAGCCCGACCTTCTCTACATTGACCTTCACCTCGTGCACGAGGTCACGAGCCCACAGGCGTTCGACGGACTTCGACAAGCCGGGCGGCCTGTTCGCCGGCCCGATCTGACCATTGCGACCGAAGATCACAACACTCCGACACTCAACATCGGCGCACAAATTGCCGACCCGATTTCGCGAACTCAAATTGACGCGCTTCGAACGAACGCCAAAGAATTCGGCATTCGCCTGCACTCCCTCGGAGACATCGAGCAGGGAATCGTTCATGTTGTCGGGCCGCAGCTCGGACTAACCATGCCCGGCATCACCGTTGTTTGCGGTGACAGTCACACCTCGACGCACGGCGCGTTCGGGGCGATGGCCTTCGGAATCGGCACGTCGGAAGTCGAGCACGTCCTCGCCACCCAAACACTTCCTCTCACCCCGTTCAAGACGATGGCAATCACGGTCAATGGTCACCTGCGCCCGGGTGTCACGGCGAAAGACATCATCCTTGCGGTGATCGCACAAATTGGCACCGGCGGGGGACAGGGCTATGTTCTCGAATATCGAGGCAGCGCAATTCGTGAACTGTCGATGGAAGGCCGAATGACGATCTGCAATATGTCCATCGAAGCGGGCGCGCGCGCGGGAATGGTCGCTCCCGACGAGACAACGTTTGCGTACCTCAAGGGTCGCGCACATGCGCCCGAGGGGTCCGATTGGGATGCCGCGGTGGCCTACTGGAACACATTGCCCACCGATGATGGCGCAACCTTCGATGCTGAAGTCGTGCTCGACGGCAACCTGCTCGAGCCGTTTGTCACGTGGGGGACAAACCCGGGGCAAGGAGTTGCGCTGTCGGATTCGGTGCCCAACCCGGCCGACATCACCGACCCCAACGAACGCGCTAGCGCAGAGAGAGCACTCGAATACATGGACCTCGTCGCGGGAACCCCGATGAAGGACATCCGCGTCGACCAGGTGTTCATGGGCTCGTGCACAAATTCCCGAATCGAAGATCTGCGCGCCTTCGCGAGTGTCATTAAAGGTAAAAAACTTGCCGACGGCGTCAAGCTCATGGTTGTCCCTGGTTCGGCCCGCGTTCGCCTTGAGGCCGAGGCCGAAGGAATCGACACCATTGTCACCGAATTTGGCGGCGAATGGCGATTCGCCGGCTGTTCGATGTGTCTCGGCATGAACCCCGACCAACTCCAGCCGGGTGAACGCTGTGCGTCGACGTCGAATCGAAACTTCGAAGGACGACAGGGCGCTGGCGGTCGGACTCATTTGGTTTCGCCGCTTGTCGCCGCCGCGACCGCAATTCGCGGGACACTCGCAAGCCCGTGGGATGTCGAGTAGACGTGGATAAAGTCACGACCATCACGGGAATCGGTGTACCCCTTCGTCGCACAAATGTGGACACTGACCAGATCATCCCCGCCGAATTTCTCAAGCGGGTGACGAAAACGGGTTTTGAGGACGCGTTGTTCGAACGCTGGCGCAAAGACCCCGAGTTCATCCTCAACACGGAACCTTTTTCCCGCGGGACCGTGCTCGTCGCCGGTTTGGACTTTGGGACCGGGTCGTCTCGAGAACACGCTGTCTGGGCGCTTCGGGACTTTGGTTTCCGCGCCGTCATCGCCCCGCGCTTTGGTGATATCTTTCGAGGTAACTCTGGGAAACAGGGGCTGCTGACCGCGGTTGTGCCAGAGGACGTTGTTGAGCGAATCTGGTCTGCCCTGGAAGCCACCCCCGGAACAGAGGTGACCGTTGATGTTGAGTCGCGAACGGTAACGTGTGGAAGCGTGACTAGCGCATTCGAGATTGACGACTACACCCGATGGAGGCTCATGGAAGGCCTCGACGACATTGGCTTGACGTTGCGCCACGAAGCTGACATCGATGGTTTTGAATCGCGCCGCGAATCGTGGCGCCCGACGACGTTGCCAGCACGATGACGTCACACGATGACGACGCCCGTGCCCAGGGCGCAAAAGTCGGCATGTCGATTGACACGCTCATCATTCACGGTGGAAAACCTCTTCACGGTCGTGTGGATGTCCGTGGTGCAAAAAACCTGGTGACCAAGGCAATGGTCGCCGCCCTTCTCGGTGATTCTCCGTCCGTCCTGCGTGATGTTCCCAACATTTCGGATGTTGCCGTCGTGCGCGGACTCCTCGAGGCGCACGGTGTTCACGTCACCGACTCGGCCGAAGGCGAACTCACCCTCGACCCGACGAATGTCACGAGTGCACACTTCGCCGAGATCGATGCTCACGCCGGCTCAAGCCGAATCCCGATTCTGTTTTGTGGTCCGCTGCTTCACCAACTCGGCGAAGCCTTCATTCCCGACCTCGGCGGCTGCCGTATCGGCGATCGCCCCATTGATTTCCACCTGGACGCGCTTCGCGCCTTCGGAGCAGTGGTGACCAAGCAGCCTCAGGGCATTCACCTCACTGCCCCCGAAAGGCTCAAGGGAGCGCATATTGAACTGCCGTTCCCATCGGTCGGGGCGACTGAGCAGGTCTTGCTCACGGCCGTTCGTGCCGAGGGAGTGACCGAACTCAAGAACGCGGCGATTGAACCCGAGATCATGGATCTCATCGCGATTCTGCAGAAGATGGGCGCAATCATCTGGATTGAGCCGAACCGGACCATTTTCATCGAAGGAGTCGAAGGCCTTCGTGGCTTCGAGCACCGATCGCTTTTCGACCGCAACGAAGCGGCATCGTGGGCGTGTGCCGCACTCGTCACTCAAGGCGACATTTTTGTCGTTGGGGCCAAGCAACAAGAGCTTTTGACGTTCCTCAATGTGTTCCGCAAGGTCGGAGGCGATTTCGAGGTCCACGAAGACGGAATTCGATTCCGACACCCGGGCGGCCGGCTGAATCCGGTTGTCGTCGAAACCGATGTTCACCCTGGTTTCATGACCGACTGGCAGCAACCGTTGGTTGTCGCGCTGACGCAGGCCGAGGGTACGTCCATCGTTCACGAGACGGTCTATGAGAACCGCTTTGGGTTCACCGAATCGCTGAACAAGATGGGCGCGAACATCGAAATTCACCAGGATGGAATCGCATCCATCACGCGTCGTGTGCCGCGTCGCAAATTGGAACAAGCCGCGGTCATCGTGGGTCCGACCCCCCTTCACGGCGCGGACATCCGGGTGCCCGATCTTCGAGGAGGCTTCTCGCACCTTATCGCCGCCCTGGCCGCAACGGGCACGAGCACGATCAGCAATGTCGGGATCATTGCCCGAGGCTACGAGCACTTCATCGACAAGCTTCGTGACCTCGGCGCCGACTTTGAGCTCGCCGACTAGGCTTTCGGCAAAGAGGAGCAGGATGACTAAGACCGAAAAATCCGCGGGATGGCGGGTAACAGCGGGCATTGCCTTGCCCCTCATGGCGCTCATCTCGCGCATCACTGTTCGAGGGATGGACAATATCCCAAACAAGGGCGCGTTCATCCTCGCGCCGTGCCACTTCAGTGCAATCGATCCCGTGGTGATGGGTGTTGCGTTATGGAAAGCGGGCCGTACCCCTCGATTTATGGCTAAAGAATCGTTGTTCCGCGTGCCCGTTTTGGGCTCGGTGCTGCGCGCACTCGGTCAAATTCCGGTAGATCGAGCCGGTCAGCAGCGAGCATTGGGACCGATGAAAGCGGCGCGCTCGCTGGCGAAATCAGGCGGGGGAATTGTCGTCTACCCCGAGGGATCGTTGACCCGTGACCCCGACTTGTGGCCGATGCGAGGAAAGACGGGCGCAGTGCGAATGGCACTCGATGCGGACATTCCGTTGATCCCGGCTGCGCACTGGGGAACACAGATTCTGATGCCGCGGTATTCGGGAAAGATTCGTTTCTTCCCACCGACACCAATCACAGTTCTCATCGGCAAACCGATCGACCTCTCGGCGTTCAAGGGCAAGGTGCTCGATCAGAAATTGCTCACCGCGGCGACCGAAATATTGATGTCGACCATCGCCGACCTTCAAGGTCAACTGCGTGGTGAGTTACCGCCCACCAAGCGGTGGGATCCGGTCGAACACAACCAGACCACCACGGGGAAGTTTTAATGACTACCGTCGCGGTCCTCGGAGCGGGCGCATGGGGAACGACGTTTGCAAAAGTTCTGGCCGACGGCGGCGCGGACGTTCAGTTGTGGGCTCGCCGTGATGAAATTGCTCGGGAAATAAACGAAACCCACCGCAACACCACCTATCTGCAACGCGTCAATCTGCCGCTCACCATCACCGCATCAACGTCCCTATCAGCGACTCTCGCTGGGGTTGATGAAGTGTATCTGTCCGTCCCGTCGCAGTCGCTGCGGTCGGTCCTTGAAGGCATTGATGGTCAATTGGGGGATTCCGCACCCGTCGTCTCGCTCATGAAGGGTGTCGAGCGAAAGTCGGGACTGCGGATGAGTGAAGTGATTCGTGAGGTAACTGGAATCGACGAAGACCGCATCGCCGTAGTTTCTGGCCCGAACCTCGCGCTCGAACTCGCCAAGGAAGAGCCGACCGCCTCGGCGGTGTCGTCGACCAACACCAACACTGCGGTCACCGTCGCCGCGACGTGTCGCAATGGCTACTTCACGACCTTGACAAACACCGACGTGATCGGCACCGAATTCGGCGGTGTTTTGAAAAACCTCATCGCCGTTGCCGTGGGAATCGCGGACGGCGTCGGTTACGGCGACAACACCAAAGCGTCCATCATTACGCGCGGATTGGCAGAACTGTCGGCGTTCGCCTCGGCGTACGGTGCGCGTCCCGAAACGATGTGGGGACTAGCTGGTCTGGGGGACCTCATTGCGACGTGTGAGTCACCGCTGTCTCGTAACAACACCGCGGGCAGGCTGTTGGGGCAGGGCTATTCCTTCGACAGGGTGATCCGGCAGATGGACCAGACTGCAGAAGGCCTGTCGTCCGTCGACCCGATCCTCGTCCTTGCTGCCGCCAAAGGCGTATCGATGCCGATTGTGTCGCAGGTTCAACAAGTGCTGCAGGGCACGCTCGACCCGCGCGAACTCGCACCGCACCTCGCGACCGACTCCGAAATTCCGTCGGAGGAATAGGTGGCGATACAGGCTCTGGCAGATGGCCGGGTGCTCGCCGAACGAATTGGTGGCACCCCCGCGCGAGTCGTCGCACTCCACGGGTGGGGGCGGTCAGGAACGGACTTCACCGGATTGTTGGCGGGGCTCGACGCCGTAGCGATTCACTTGCCCGGTTTCGGCCCGACGGAAGCTCCGAACGCGGTCTGGGGGACTGACGATTACGCACGGCTCGTCGCCGACGCGATTGAACCGCTGGGTCCTGTCGTCGTCCTCGGACACTCGTTTGGAGGCCGAATTGCGGTTCGTCTGGCGGCCTCGCGTCCCGAACTTGTTTCGGGTCTCGTGTTGACCGGTGCGCCGCTTGTCCGACTAGTTCCTGCCTCGAAACCGAAAATGTCGTATCGAATTGCAAAGACGTTCAATCGAATCGGGCTCATTCCCGACTCGGTGATGGAGACTCGACGCACAAAGGCGGGGAGCGCCGATTACAACGCCGCGCAGGGAATTATGCGCGACATCATGGTCAAGACCGTGAACGAGAACTATGACGACGACCTCGCGCGCATCACTGCACCGACGTGGTTGGTGTGGGGTCAGAACGACACTGCCGCGCCGACAGTTGCTGGCAAGGTCGCGTCAGAGCGCATTCGGGGTGCTCGCTGGATTGTGGTCCCCGGCGAGGCGCACCTATTGACGCCTGTTCTGGGAGCTGCCGTTCGTGCCGCCGTTGATGAGGCTCTCGTATGATCGATATTTTCTCGTGGGCAGTAATCGGGCTTTTGCCCGTGATTCTCGGCGTCAAGTGGCTGAGAGTTGCGCAACGAGAGCACTACATCGCTGGCTGGACGACACGTATCGCACTCGGATGGGGGCGTTCGCGCCAGGTGTCCTGGTGGCCGCTCATCGCAGCGGTTGCTGTGGAATTCGTGTCGACAACCATCTCCACCGCCTCGTGGTGGATTTCACTCGCAGTACCGTCCATCCTGTTCGGATTGGTGTTGTGGTGGCCGTTTGGGCTGCGTTTCCGTGGCACGACATCCGCGTTGCAATGGACTGCGCGAGTTCAACGCCTCGCGGCACTTTGGCTGGCGCTCTCGTGGTTGTTCTTGTTTACCGCGAGCAGCTTGAGCCTGTCCTACGCGGTCGTCCTTTTCGGGTTCGTTGCTCCCGGAGTAATGGACCTCGCGTTGCTGATTGCGCGGCCAATCGAAAAAGCGCTGTCGACGAAATGGCTCGTTGCCGCGCAAAAGAAACTTCGTCACGTGAACCCGACCGTCGTGGCCATCACCGGCTCGTACGGGAAGACGTCGACTAAGGGTTACGTCGCCCACCTCGTTGCCACCAAGTTTTCGGTCGTGCCGAGCCCCGCCTCATTCAACAACCTCATGGGATTGGCGCGAGCGGTCAACGACAAGTTGACGCCCGGTACCGAGGTGTTTGTCGCCGAGATGGGTATGTACGGCGAGGGCGAAATTCGCGAACTGTCGAAATTGTTCCCGCCCGACATCGCCGCAATTACCACGATTGGCGAGGCGCATCTGGAACGATTGGGAAGTCGTGACGCTATTCGTCGAGCCAAGAGTGAGATTGTTGAGAACGCCACGACGGTCGTGTTGCCCATCGACGACCCCGACCTCGCGGCGCTCGCAAACCGTTGCGAGTCCGAGGGCAAACGCGTCATCCGCGTGAGTGTTAAGGGCGCGAAGGCGGATGTATCAGTGAACCCGGCGAAGGGAACCGTGACGATTGGCGCAGAATCGGTTCCGGCTCACATTTCGGGCGTCGGCCATGCGGTCAACGTTGCCGTCGCGGTGGGGATCGCTCACGCGCTCAATGTGCCTCTCACAGTTCTTGCGCCGCGGCTCGGGGACCTTCCGACCGCCGCACACCGTGCCGAGCCGCAGCAGGCCCCAAGTGGCGCGATCATTATCGATGACTCGTATAACGCAAACCCAATCGGTGCCGCTCGCGCCGTCGAGGGCGGAGCATCGATGGCCAAGGCCCGAAAGGGTCCGTTTGTCGTCGTCACTCCCGGAATGATTGAACTCGGTGCGGTTCAATTCGATCGCAACCGCACCTTGTCGGCCCAGGTCGCAAAGTCCGGTGGGGAACTCTTCGTGGTTGGGTTTACGAACCGTGTGGCTCTGATCGCGGGCCACCCGTCCGCACAGGTTTTCGCCGACAGGCCCACCGCCATGGCCGCCGCCCTCGAACGCGCTGGCGCTTCGGGCGTTATTCTTGTCGAAAACGACCTGCCCGATCATTACGCGTAATTGCCGGCTTCCGGGGCAGGGGAGCCAGACGGGAATCCGATGAGCGCCACACGACCCTGGGCCGTGGTTTTTGGCGGGCCGAGCCCCGAGCACGAGATTTCGATTCTCACCGGATTGCAAGCCGAACGAGTCTTGACCGATGGCGGTGACACGGTTCACCCCGTCTATTGGGCGCCGTCGGGCGAATGGTTCCTCGTACCGAACGGCACAGAAGCGAAGGATTATCTCGAGGGTGCGCCGAAGTCGGCAAAGGCGCTCGAAGTCCGACTCGCCCCAGAGCCCGGTTTCTATTCCAAGAAGTCCTTCGGAACGGGTGCGCTTGACATCGACGCCGCGTTGCTCTGTCTGCACGGGGGCATCGGTGAGGGAGGTGGAGCCGCCGCGATATTCGATGCGATGGGAATCCCCGCGACCGGTTCGACTCTTTTCGCCGGCGCGGTCGGCATGGACAAACTCGCGTTCGGCGGGATGATGGAGTCCGCGGGAATCCCCACTCTGCCGCGCCGTGCCGTCTCGGCAACGACCGAGCCAGGCTACAAGGGTCCCTACATTGTCAAGCCGCGTTTCGGAGGTTCATCCATCGGCATTGAAATCGCCGATGACCTCGCGTCGGCGCGGGCACTCGCGCATAACAGCCCGCACCTGAAAAACGGTGCGGTGCTCGAACCCTACAAACCGAATCTCGTCGACCTCAACATCGGATTCCGCACCTTCCCCGCCCTTGAATTGACCGACCTGGAAAAACCGCTTCGCGGTGGTGACGATTCAGGGCTGTATTCCTATGCCGAAAAGTACCTTGCCGGTGGCGCTGGTTCGGACGCGGGGCTTTCGAGTGCTCCTCGCGAATTTCCCGCGAAATACCCGGCAAAGATTCACGAGCGCGCGGCGGAACTGGCGCGTGCGGTGGCCGACGTGACGCGATTGACGGGCGTGGTTCGACTCGACCTGTTGCTCGACGAGAAGTCGGGCGAGCTCGTCGTGAACGAAGTGAACTCGATTCCCGGTGCGCTGTCGCTGTACCTTTGGGCGCCCAAGCACCCTGCGCTGACGATTCTGCGCGACGCTCTGATCGAGGCGCGTGACCGTCGCGTCGTGTTCCCTCAGGCTGGACATGGTGGCGGGGTCGCACTTCGCGCCGCGGGTGGAATCTCGGCCAAGCTCCTCGGTCTCAGCTAGTTACCGAGAACGTCCGTCGCATCGACACAAACGCGCAGAGGTTCGAGCGTTCCGACCGCAATCGACAAATCGGAAAGGACGGCGGTTCCGCTCACCGCGGCCGAATCAATCAACACTTCGACCGCGGGGTTTCGTCCGTAGGTAACGAAGGTGAAGTTCGGGTCGTTCGCATCGTCGCGGAGCCAGTCCACGTTGTCCACGGTGAAACAGGGGAGTACCGACGGTCCACCGTCCGGAAGGCCGCACCGCAGAATCACGGCGGCCGGGTCGCCCCATGCTGCGGTCGATTGTGCGTTGGTGGATCGGCGGTCGAGACCCGCAACGACGTCGGGCACGCGAACCATCACCTCGGCGCAGGCCGGATCATTCGCGGCTTCGGCCGGCTGGAGTGCAATGGTTCCCGCGCAACCGGACAGAAGCCCAAGGAGGGCGAGGCTGGGGACAAGGAGTCGTGCACGCATCGCTTTCAGGCTACCGTTGAACCGTGAACGCGACGGGTGCCACAATCGGAGAAATTGGTGAAGGCGCTGCGCTCGCACGCATCTTCCCGATCCTGCCGACGTCCCGCCGCACGATCCTCGGCCCCGGAGACGATTGTGCGATTGTGACAGTACCGGACGGTCGCGTCCCCGTCACGACCGATCTCATGATCGAGGGCCCCGATTTTCGAATCGGTCTGTCGACGGGTTACGACATCGGGTGGAAGGCGTGTGCAACGAATCTCGCGGACATCGCGGCGATGGGAGCGACTCCAACTGCACTCGTCGTCGGTCTGGCGGCGCCTGCCACCACCACCGTCCGATTCGTTGAAGATATCGCTCGCGGCTTCCATGACGCGGCAACTGCTCTCGCCCCTGGCTGCGGAGTGGTAGGCGGAGACCTTTCGAACGCGCCGCTCGTGATGCTCGCGGTTACGGCGCTGGGGGAATTCGATGGCGTCGAGCCCGTGACTCGTTCGGGCGCGTCCATCGGAAACGTTGTTGCTGTTGCGGGGGCTCTCGGCAATGCCAAGCGCGGTCTCGACATTCTGTTCGATTGCGCCGTAGCCCCTGACGGAGCCATTGACCCGGTGGCAGTGGCAGAGGCCTGGGCGTCTCATCCCGTCGCCGTCGCCGCGCAATTGCGTCCCGAGCCCCCGATTTCCGCCGGTCGCGCCGCTGCGCTGGCCGGAGCCACGGCGATGATGGACGTCAGCGACGGTTTGGTGTTGGATGCGCGCCGCATCGCCGTTGCAAGCGGTGTCGCCATCGATTTTGATCTGTCCGCCGTGGGTGACATCGACGCCCTGACGGGCGGTGAGGACCACGCGATGGTGGCGTGCTTCCCGCTCAACGCGAAACTGCCAGCCGATTTCCGCGTAGTCGGCCGAGTCGCTCCGGGTGCCGGGGTAATGGTCGACGGCGTGCCGTTCGATTCCCGCGGCGGGTGGGACCCGTTCGCTGATTATTCGGCGACGTCGAGCCAGTAAACCCGGGTCTCGCCGTAATCCTTGGGGGCGAGAACACCATAACCTGCGGGCCATTCGGGTTCCGGGTCGCGGCTCGCCCGTTCCACGGCGACGACGGCGTCGGGGGACAACCGCGGTAGCAAAAGGACCATCGTCGTGCGTAACGCGGCATTGTCCATGTCATACGGCGGGTCGATGAACACCGCATCCCACGTTTCGGCGCTCGCGCCGACAAACCCGGCGACACTCGATCGGTGGACGCGGATTGAACAGGCCGGTACGGCCGGGGCGACGAGTGCGGTGTTCTTGGACATGACCTTGACGGCCTTTTCCGAGTTGTCGACGAGGTCGACGCGAGACGCGCCGCGGGATGCCGCTTCGAGCCCCACCGCCCCGCATCCCGCATACAGGTCGAGAACCCGAGCACCGGCAATCGTCGTGAGTGCGTCGAAGCGCGAAAAGACGGCTTCGCGAACGCGGTCGGCGGTTGGCCGGGTTCCCGTCGCCGGAACGGTGAGGGTTCGGCCACCGGCGGCTCCCGAGATGATTCGCGTCACGCCCCAAGGTTAGCGACCAGAGCGCCAATCACGGAAAGCGCCTCGGTGCGGGGGTAGCGTAAAACCGTGACCGAAACCGCCGCATTCCTCGACACCCCGCTTCCACGGGTCATCGGCGACCGCACGGCGAAGGCGCTGACCAAGGCGTTCGGTTTCGATACAGTCGGCGGGCTTCTCGGGCATTACCCGCGGAGATACGCCGAACGCGGCGAACTGACGGCTCTCGATTCGCTACCCCTCGACGAGTCGGTCACAATCGTCGCCGAGGTGGTTCGGGTAAACAATCGGCCGATGAATGGGCGAAAGGGTTCGCTTCTCGAAATTGTGATTTCGGACGGAACCGGAACCCTGTCGCTGACGTTTTTCAACCAAGCCTGGCGAGCGAACTCACTTCGCCGCGGTGTGCGCGGAATCTTTGCGGGCAAGGTCGGCGAGTTCCGCGGTCAACGACAACTGACCCACCCCGATTACGAATTGTTTGATGAGGACGAGAACGTCTCGGACGAGGTCGCTGAACTGTGGGCGAAGACACCCATTCCGATCTATCCGGCAACGAGCACGGTTGCGTCCTGGCAAATCGCCAAAGCGCTGGGCGTTGTGCTCGATGTCCTTCCCGAACTCGACGACCCCGTGCCGGAAACGGTCCGAGCCGACCGCGGACTCGTGTCACTTGCCGATGCGATCCGCGCGATTCACCGGCCCACCGACCACGGCGAATGGCGCACGGCGCGTGAGACCCTTCGATTCCATGAGGCATTCCTTGTCCAAACAGCGTTGCTTCGTGACCGACTTCGCGCCGCCGAGGCGGTTTCGATCCCGAGAACCCCTGGAGCACTTCGCGCCCAGTTTGATTCGGCGTTGCCGTTCGAACTCACGGCTGACCAATCAACGGTGGGTGCTGAGATCGACGAGGACATGGCTCGCGCCCGGCCGATGAATCGCCTCGTCCAGGGCGAGGTCGGTTCCGGTAAGACGCTTGTCGCTATTCGCGCGATGCTCACCGCAATCGAGGATGGCGGGCAGGCTGCGTTGATTGCTCCGACGGAAGTCCTCGCAACTCAACATGCGCGGTCGATTGCCGCCACTCTCGGGAGCCTTGCCGAGGGGTTGAATCCGACCCTGCTCGTCGGCAGTCTGCCGGCGTCCCAGAAAAAAAGGGCTCAACTTGCGGTCGCGAGTGGCTCGGCCCGGCTTGTGATCGGTACACACGCACTGCTTGCCGATGCGGTGACCTTCAATGAACTCGCTCTCGTCGTGGTTGACGAGCAGCATCGGTTCGGTGTCGAACAACGCGACACACTCAAGCGCAAGGGGAACTCGCCGCACGTCCTCGTTCTCACGGCAACCCCGATACCGCGCACGGTCGCGATGACGGTGTTCGGTGACCTCGATATCTCGACGATTCGAACACTGCCCGTCGGTCGAGCCCCAATCACCTCTCATGTCGTTCCTCTCGTTGACCACCCCGCGTGGATTTCACGAGTGTGGACGCGGCTCGGCGAAGAGATTGACGCCGGTCGGCAGGGCTTCGTCGTGTGTTCCGCGATTGACGCAACGACGTCCGATGGCGATGCCGACCTGTTTGAGGACATCCCCGCGGCTGCACCTCGCGCCAGCGTGACCGAGATTCTGCCCGTTGTTCGAGCCGCACTGCCTGGTCGCCGGGTCGAGATGATTCACGGTCGTCTGTCCGGCGACGAGAAGGACGCGACCATGACGGCGTTCGCCGCGGGCGAGATTGATGTTCTTGTCGCGACAACCGTCATCGAGGTCGGCGTCGACGTTCCCAACGCCTCAACGATGGTCGTTCTCGACGCCGATCGATTCGGCGTGAGCCAGTTGCACCAACTTCGCGGCCGGGTCGGTCGTGGTGGAGTCCCCGGTTTGGCACTATTCGTGACGTACGCTGACGAAAACACCCTGGCCCGCGATCGCGTCGAGGCGGTGGCATCGACGCTCGACGGGTTCGAACTCGCGCAGAAGGACCTCGAACTGCGTCGCGAGGGCGACGTGTTGGGCGAGAGCCAGTCGGGTGGTCGCAGCGGACTCGTCCTCGTCCGAGTGACGGTCGATGGGCCCATTATCGAGGCGGCTCGAACCCACGCCCAGGCGGTGCTCGA
>WLEN01000030.1 GCA_009704225.1 Actinomycetota bacterium
CAGAACTTGCCGAACCAGCTACGTCAGCGGAGCCCGACCCCGGAACAGACGCCTGACCTTCGCCTTGATGGTGGTGGCGGGTTTCTCGTTGTAGATCCCCGCGAGCTCCTGACCCGACATCTTCTGGATTTCGATCATGATGGCGTCCGTCGCGTCGCGTCGTGCTTTGCCGCTCGACGCCTCACCGTAGCTCGAGAGGTCCATCGGTTGGCCGTATTCAATGCGCAACTTGGCAAAGCGGATGCCCTTGGTCCCGACCGGTTGAATCTTGTCGGTACCAGTCAATGCAACCGGTACGACGGGGACGTGGGCGGTCAGGGCGAGCCACGCCACACCCGTCTTGCCTCGGTACAAGCGCCCATCAAGCGACCGCGTCCCTTCCGGGTACATCGCGAAAGATTCACCATCGACGAGCCGAGAAAGACCAGAATCCAAGGCGTCCTGGGCGGCCGAGGCGGAACGGCGGTTGACGGGTATCGCATCGATCGCCTCAAAAAATCTCTTGGATAACCAGCCTTTGAACCCCTTGCCCGTGAAGTACTCTTCCTTTGCCAGAAAGGAAACGGGTCGGCGGGACAAGAGCGTGATGATGACGGAATCGAAAAAGGACAGATGGTTGCTCGCGAGAATCACGCCGCCCTTTGCCGGCATGTTGCCTCGTCCGACAATCGTGGCGGCGAAAAGGATACGGATGAGTGGCGGGAACAGCACGCGCGTGATGAATTTGATCACGGACGCGGCCTTCGTTGAGGTCGTTGAAGAACTCGGGCGGGCACACCCACGGCGGTTCGGTTCGCCGGTACATCAATGAGGACGACAGCACCGGCGCCAATCAAGGCGTTATCTCCTATGGTGATCGGCCCAAGAAGTATTGCTCCCGCACCGATGGCGACACCGTTTCCCAGTGTTGGATGCCGGCGACCGTTCTTTACGTCGCCCTGCCCGCCGAGCGTTACACCGTGGTAAAAGGTGCAGTCGTTGCCAATGACGGCGGTTTCGCCGATGACGACACCGGCTCCGTGGTCGATGAACAAACGATTACCGATCGTGGCTCCGGGGTGGATTTCGATCAGCGTCCACCACCGCACGATCTGTGAGATGAAACGGGCGATAAATCGCCAACCCCAACCCCACAGCATGTGCGTCATCCGGTACCACCAGACCGCGTGCAGTCCAGACAGTACCCAAAAGGCTTCGGCGCGCGAGCGCGTCGCCGGATCACGGTCCAACGCCATCGCGAGGTCCTCGCGAATGCGTTGGAGGGGGGTCACCTAGTCGAGAATACCCTCAAACAGCACGGTCGACAGGTATCGCTCACCGTAGGAGGCGAGGATGACAACGATGGTCTTGCCCTTGTTCTCGGGTCGCTTGGCTAGTTCCAGGGCCGCCCAGGCGGTCGCCCCGGACGATATTCCCGCCATGATTCCCTCCTCACGAGCAAGTCGACGAGCGGTATCAACAGAATCGGTGATCGACACGTCAATGACCTCGTCATACACAGCGCGGTCGAGAACGTCGGGAACGAAGTTTGCGCCGATTCCCTGAATCTTGTGGGGACCCGGAGCCCCTCCGTTGAGGATCGGTGAATCGATTGGCTCAACCGCGACGACCCGAACACTGGGCTTCTTTTCCTTGAGTACCTGGCCGGTTCCGGTGATGGTCCCACCAGTCCCGACGCCGGCAACGAAGATATCCACGGCACCGTCAGTGTCATTCCAAATCTCGACAGCGGTCGTCTTTCGGTGAATTGCCGGGTTCGCTTCGTTTTCAAATTGTCGAGCAAGAACGGCGCCGGGGCGTTCCCCAGCAATTTCCTCGGCACGAGAGACTGCGCCTTTCATCCCCTCGGGTGCTGGTGTCAAGACAAGTTCAGCGCCGAATCCCTTGAGCAGCGCACGGCGTTCAATCGACATGGATTCCGGCATCGTCAGCACAACCTTGTAGCCTCGTGCCGCACCGACCATCGCGAGGGCAATCCCTGTGTTTCCGCTGGTCGCCTCGACGATAGTCCCGCCCGGTTTGAGTTCGCCCGACGCTTCTGCGGCGTCAACAATCGCGACACCGAGTCGGTCCTTAACGCTCGAGGTCGGGTTGTAAAACTCGAGTTTGGCGAGAACGATTGCTTCTGATCCGTCAGTCACGCGGTTGAGCCGTACGAGTGGTGTGTTTCCAAATGCTTCGGTGATGTCCGAATAGATGCGCGCCATGAAAGTCTCCTGTGGGTGAGGTCGTGACTCGAGACTACAAACAGTGACTGTTTCACCGTATTTGTGTTACGTCAACGGCGTAACAAAGGGCTTTACTCCCCGTTGTCGGGCGAAAGGTGCTCGTGAACGGCAATCCATGAGCCATCGTGGCTTTCAAACACGATGGTTTCCCGCTCGCGAATCGTTGCCACTTCCCCGCCAAATTCAACATCACTCTCGACGTAGTGGGTGAAAACCGCGCCGGAATCGCCGAGAATTTGCACCCGCTGGTCACGCGATCGGCAACCGTGCACACGAAATCCGTCGTCCTTTTCCCACGATGCCCACAATTCCTCGTACTCGGCACGCGAGTTGAGCCGTTCGGTGTGCGTGTAAAACACGAAGGTCGCGGTGGACGCGAATCCCGAAAAATAGTCGGTCGTTCGGTGGTTCCCAAAATCCTCGACAATCTTTGCGGCGGCGGCAAGGACCTCGTCGACCACACTCACGAAATCCTCCTGGCCAGAACCGTAATCAATTCGTAGGCGAGGTGCGCGGCGGCGATACCCGTGATCTCGGCGTGGTCATAGGCGGGCGCTACCTCGACGATGTCTGCGCCGACGAGATTAACGCCCTCGAGACCACGAACCAGTCGGAGCATTTCTCTGCTCGACAGCCCGCCTGCTTCTGGTGTACCCGTTCCTGGCGTGAACGCTGGGTCCATCACGTCGACGTCAATCGAGACATAAACCGGTCGGTCTCCGACCCGAGTCAGCATCCGTGCAATCATTTCCTCGATTCCAAGTTCGTCTGCGTCGATTGATCGCAACACCTGGAAACCCAACGCGGTGTCGTCGGACAGGTCGGTGTCGGAATACAGTGGGCCGCGGATTCCGACGTGAAGACAACCCGTCAGGTCGAGGAAACCGTCTTCACTCGCGCGTCGAAACGGCGTCCCATGGGTCAACGGTGCTCCGAAATAGGTGTCCCAGGTGTCGAGATGCGCGTCAAAGTGTATGACCGCAATCGGCCCGTGCTTTTTGTGCAGGGACTTGAGAATGGGGTAGGCAATGGTGTGGTCCCCGCCGAGCGTAACGACCTTGGTCCCGTCCGCAGTGAGTTCATCCATTCCCGCTTCGATCTGACTAATCGCTTGGGCGATGTCGAACGGATTGACACCGAGGTCGCCTGCGTCGACCACCTGGGCGAGCGAAAACGGCATCGCGTCTTGGGCGGGGTTGTAAGGCCGCAGCAAGCGTGAGGATTCTCGAATGTGGTTCGGCCCGAAACGAGCGCCGGGGCGATAGCTCACGCCCGCGTCAAACGGGATTCCCACCACCGCAATATCGGCTCGGGATACTTCATCGCGGCGGGGAAGCCGAGCAAAGGTAGGTGCCCCGGCGAACCGGGGCACCACCGTCGCATCGACCTGTCCGACCTTGTTACCCGCGTTATCGCGGGGGACGGGACCAGTCATTGCTGCTTTCTAACGGACAGGCGGAATTGTGGATTTAACCGATCGACCAATGCGTGGTCCCTTCGGGCCGAACACGTAGTCGGGTTCGGGGAAGAGGATCAATGCACCGACGTACAGCACGGCTGCCGAGACGATGGCAACGATGAGGCTGAGGTCAACACCACCAGCGACAGCGTTCCACTGTCCTTCGATGATCGGCGGGTAGTAGGCGAACTGCAGACCGAGGACCGCCGAGACGACCCACGCGACCATGGCGCGCCAGTTGATTCCGTTGGTGTACCAGTAACGGCCACCCTTCTTGCCGCGGTTGAAGACCTGGAGGTCTTCGTTGCTATACCAACCACGACGGTTCCAGAACCCGATTGCCATGATAATCATCCACGGAGTGGTGGTCACGACGATCGCACCGACGAATCCGTTGACAGCTCCGAGCAGGTCGAAATACAGACGTCCGACCACGATGAAAGCAAAGGCAACGGTTCCGATGGCGATGGTCGCCTGGACACGCGAGAGCTTGGGGAACACGGACGAGAAGTCGAGTCCGGTTCCGTAGAGCGAGGTGCTTCCTGTGGACAGACCACCGACGAACGCCACGATGATGATGAGGTAGGCGTACCACTCGGGTGCGGCACCGATCAATCCGACGACGTAGTCTCCGCCGGTCACCAGAGTCGCCGTGGCGACACCGAAGATAAACGGAATCAGTGTCATCGCCTGGGCTCCGAACGTCGCGAGCGCGAGCTTGCCGTTCGAGGTGCCGTTGGGGATATAGCGCGACCAGTCACCGAGGAATGCGCCGAACGAGATCGGGTTCGACATGACGATGAGTGCAGACAGAATGAAAGTCGGCCAGAACCCACCAAGCAGATATTCACCTGATCCGGCGTACGAGGGGTCGAACACACTGGCGAACGCAACAATGGCGAGCAGCATCAGAACAGTGTTCGCCCACACCGCAATACGGTTGATGAGCAACATGAACTGGTAGCCGTAAACCACCACGATGATGACGATGAGTCCAATGAGCGAGTACAGCCCGATTCGCAGCATCTGGGTGTCTTCTGCGCCGAACAAGCGAACGAATGCGCCGACGAGGGCGTCACCGCCGACCCACACCGAAATCGAGTAGAACGCGATTGCGGTCAGGAGCGACAGGAACGAGCCCGCGATACGCCCGGTGACACCGAGGTGCGCACCAGATGCGACGGCGTTGTTGGTTCCCGTGCGCGGTCCGAAGAGTCCCATCGGCATGAGGAAGAGGGTTCCGACGAGCACGCCGAGGACGGCGGCACCGACGCCCTCCCAGAAGGAGAGCCCGAAGAAGATGGGGAAGGTTCCGAGCAATACGGTTGCGAACGTGTTCGCACCACCGAATTGAATGCGGAACAGGTCCCGTGGCGTCGACGTACGATCGGCGTCGGGAATGGTGTCAATACCGAAGCCTTCGACCTCAGTGATTTTGGGTTTGGGGTTGTGAGCAACGTTGCTCATTGCGAATCCTCTCAAAAAGGTTGGTTGACAATGTGACGCCATGCTATTCCTTTCTTGCCTCACAGGCAATAGTTTTTTCTCATGGAGATAGTTCGTGTCGTAGACCTTTCCCGAGAAATCACTGCCGAGACCGTGGTTTACCCCGGTGATCCCGTTCCGCACATCGCCCAACACGCGACGATCGCCAAGGACGGGTTCAATCTCATGTCGATTCGGATGGGTAGCCAAAGCGGAACACACGTCGACGCACCGTTCCATTTCGACGACAACACCGAGAAGATCGATGAGGTTCCGCTAGAGAGATTCGTCGGTCGAGGCGTGCTCCTTCACTGCGACGGCGTCCAGGCTCGCGAGCGCATCACTCTCGATTCCGTTCGATCGGAAGTCGAGTCCGCTCGCGCTGGCGATATCGTCCTCGTTCACACTGGCTGGGCTCGTCACTACGGCGACCCGGCGTACTTCGACAACCCCTTCCTTGACGCCGGACTCGTGTCGTTCCTGCTTGAACGCGGTGTGCGGACGATTGGGCTCGATGCGCTCAACATCGACGAGACGCCCGACGCCGATCACTCGGGCGAGGGTTTCCCCGCACACCACCTCATCGCCGAGGTTGGCGGCGTCATCTGCGAAAATTTGTGCAATCTCGAGTCGGTCGACTTTGCCGACCCGCTCGTGTCGTTATTGCCGATGAAGTTCGTCGGGATCGACGGCGCGCCCGTTCGAGCAGTCGCGATGGAGACCCGCTAATCATGGCCGGCAGCATCCGACGCACGGCAAAACAGGTAAGTGATAAGGCGATCCCCATCGGCGGACGCCTTCGCGCAACGAGGCTCGCCCGCGGACTCACGCTCGGGCAAGTGGCAGCTGCTGCCGGGCTCACGGAGGGCTTCGTGAGCAAGCTCGAGCGCGACCACGTTTCTCCGTCCGTAGCGTCGCTGGTGGCGGTGTGTGAGGCCTTGGGACTTCGAGTCGGTGAACTGTTCGAGCCTCCAACCAGCGCCATTGTGCGCGCGGGGGAAGGTGCCATGATCAACTTTGGTGGCATCAACGCCCGCGAATACCTGTTGTCGCCGGGTTCACAGACCCACGTTGAGGTCTTGCACTCGATCGTCAGCCCCCAGGGTTCTGGCGGAGACGAACTGTATGCCCTCGACACCGAAATCGAATTCGTCTACGTTCTTAAAGGACGATTCGACATCGTCCTCGGCCCCACCACCTACAACCTCAATACCGGGGACGCGATGACCTTCCGCGGACGCGAGCCACACACCTGGCGCAACCCCTCAACGAGCGAACCCGCCGAGGTGCTGTGGGTATTGTCGCCTGCGCCTTAGGCCTTCAGGGCCCGACGAGTCGCCTTGCGTTCCTTGCGCCCTTCAACGAGCGAGTAGAGCGCAGGAAGAACAAGAAGCGTGAGAATTGTTGACGACAACAAACCACCGATCACGACAATCGCCAGAGGCTGCGAGATGAATCCGCCGCTTCCCGTCACGCCGGTCGCGAGAGGCGTGAGCGCAAACACCGTCGCGAGCGCTGTCATCAAAACGGGTCGAACTCGTCGGCTCGTTCCGTCGAGCAACGATTCGATGACCGAACCACCGCGCTCACGATACTGGTTCACGAGGTCAATGAGAACGATGGCGTTCGTGACCACGATTCCGACGAGCATCAGCAGCCCGATCAGCGACGAGATTCCCAGCGGGATTCCCGAGATGATCTGGAGTGCAATCGCGCCGGTCGCAGCGAACGGAATCGAAACGAGCAATAACAGGGGTTGGCGCAGCGATCGGAAGGTGGCCACCATCACGACATACACAATCAAGATTGCGGCCAGAAGCGCGAGGCCCAACTGCTGGAAGGATTCGACCTGGTCTTGGGAGACGCCGCCAACAGTGGCTGTGGTTCCCGATGGCAACGTGACGCTCGCGAGCGCCGCGTTGACCGCTGCGGTCGATTCCGAAAGGTTGTCGGACGTCGGCGTGACCGCAACGGACGCGGACAAAACACCACGTTCGGTCGTGCGCGACGCAGCAGTTTCGGTGATCCCGATGGTCGCCACCTTGGACAGAAGCACCGTGCCACCGAGGGGAGTGGTCAGCTTGAATTTACGCAATTCGCCCAGGGTGTCTGGTGAATTCTTGGTTTCGACAATGAGGTCCATGGTGACGTCATCAATCACGACCTGGCCAATCGCCGTAGGGGCAATGAGCCCCGTCAGCGTCCGTCCAATCAGAACCTCAGAAAGCGCGTATCTCGCCGCTTCTTTCCGCTTGATAGAAATCGAAATGTAAGACTGTGTGTCATCGAGTGACGTCGTGACGCTATCGGCGGATTTCGTCTCGGTGACCGCCGTGGCGATGGCTGCAGTGACCGCGGTAAGTGTCTCTTCCGACGGGGCTTTCACGGTGATGTCAATGGTCTGTGAACCAAACGCAC
>WLEN01000031.1 GCA_009704225.1 Actinomycetota bacterium
CGGGGCGGGCTTGTTCACGAACAACATGTCGAACACAATCCGCGCAATTCGCGAAATCGAATCCGGCGTCGTCCACATCAACTGGACCCAATTGTGGCGAGCGGACTTGATGCCATACGGTGGTTTCAAATCGAGCGGAATCGGCAAGGAAGGTCCCCGTTCTGCAATCGCCGAAATGACCGAAATCAAGACCGTGATCATGCACGGAACTCCCTGGACAAACAACTAAGGACACCCCGTGACACACGCACGAAAAACCATTCGACTGACCGTCGCCCAAGCGCTCGTCAAATACATCGCGGCGCAGTATTCCGTTGCTGACGGCGTGCGCGAGCGGTTCATCCCGGCCGCATTCGGAATCTTCGGACACGGAAACGTCGCCGGACTTGGGCAGGCACTCGACGAATTCAACGACGAACTCCCGTTTATCCAGGGTCGAAACGAGCAGGCTCTTGCTCACGCCGCCATCGCTTTTGCAAAAGCAAAACGGCGTCGCCAGGCGCTCGCCGTGACGGCATCGATTGGACCGGGCGCACTGAACATGGTGACCGCGGCCGGACTTGCCACGGTTAACCGACTCCCCGTCCTGCTGCTTCCCGGAGACACCTACGCCACGCGCCGCCAGGGTCCCGTCTTGCAGCAAATCGAAGACCCTAGTGCGCCTGACATCACGGCGAACGACGCATTCCGCCCCGTGTCTCGGTTCTTCGACCGCATCACACGCCCCGAGCAACTCTTGACCGCACTGCCGCAGGCGTTCCGCGTCCTCGCGAACCCTGTTGAAACCGGTGCCGTCGTCATCGCGTTGCCGCAGGACATCCAGTCACACGCTCACGACTACCCCGTCGAGTTCTTTGAACCGCACGACTGGAAGATTCGCCGCCCGCAACCCGAGGCCGAGGATGTGCGCACGGTCGCGGAGATTCTGCGTTCGGCGAAGAAACCGCTCATCATCGCTGGTGGTGGTGTCATTTATTCTGGCGCGACTGTCGAACTCGAAGCGCTGGCGAATGCCACGGGAATTCCCGTCGCAGAGACGTTCGGTGGTAAGGGCGCCATTCAGAACCCGGGCCCGTGGCACGTCTGGGGTATCGGACTCGAGGGTTCGCCCGAAACGAACCGACTCGTCGAGCAAGCGGATGTCATTCTGCACGTCGGCACGCGCTTGACCGATTTCGCGACGGCGTCGCAGTCATTGTTCCACAACCCCAACGTTCGCTTCGTGAGCCTCAACGTCAGCGAATTCGACGGCGTCAAGCAGGGTGCTGCCACGATTGTCGCCGACGCCAAGGTCGGACTCGCCGCCCTCACCGCCGAAGTGTCGGGTTACCGGGTTCCCGCGGAATGGACGGCTGAAATCGCCGAACGCCAGTCGCGCTGGGTCGCAATGCGCGCCGCTGCGATTGACCCCGACGTGTTGTTCCCAAAGACCGCAGAACACGACCCCGACGGAACTGACGCAATCATCACGCAGGGTCAGATGCTCGGTGTCATGCAAGAGCACGCCCGCGACGGCGACATCCTCATTGCGGGCGCGGGGGGTCCTCCCGGCGACGTCCAGAAGGTGTGGGATGCGACGAACGGGCGATTTGCCCATCTCGAATTCGGATTCTCGTGCATGGGCTACGAACTACCTGCCGCCATCGGAGTTCGATTCGCCGAGCCCGACCCAGCTCACCGCGTCATGACGTTTATCGGAGACGGAACGTTCCTCATGGCTCCAACCGAACTCGTCACGGCGGCTCAAGAAGGCCTCCCGCTGACAATCGTTATCTCAGAGAACCACGGCTATCAGGTCATCCGACGACTCCAGATGTGGCGCGTTGGACACCATTACGGCAACGAGTTCCGATATCGCGACCCGGCGAAGAACGTGGTCAACCAGGTCGAATCAAACAACAGCGCGGGACGCCTCGAGGGCGGATACCTCGACGTCGACCTTGTGGCGGTCGCCCGCGGACTCGGAGCGCACGCACTTCGGGTTCGGACCGCCGACGAGTTCCGCACTGCCCTCAACGACACGCGTGACAACGCCGGACCCGTCGTCATCGTCGTCGCCACGATCCCCCACGCAAACCTGCCTGCTTCCGGGGTGTGGTGGGACGTCGCTCCCGCCGAGGTGTCAGACCAGCCGTGGCTTACTGCCGTTCGCGAGGACTACGCAGCGGGGATTGCCAACCAACGTTGGCACGGATAGCCGCATGGCGACTCCGCTGAACTACGGACGACTTCGCGAGCGTCTGCATGGACCCGACGTCACCGTTGGTGTTTTCGCTGGGCTGGGCTCTGTCCTCGCCGCCGAGGTCGCCGCCGCGAGTGGTGTCGACTGGGTGCTCGTGGATTGTGAACACGGCGCCGCGGGCGACGACATCGTGTCGCCGATCGTCGCTACGACCGGCGCCTACGGGGTTCCAACCCTCGTCCGCGCGGAATCCGGCGAGCGAATCCGAATCGGTCGGGCGCTGGACGCGGGAGCAGCCGGCGTCATGATCCCCCGCCTGACGAGTGCCGATGAGGTTCGCGCCGCCATCAGCCACTTCTTTTACCCACCTCGTGGTGATCGCGGTGTCGCCACGTACAACCGTGCGAATCAATGGGGGGCTGAAACCTCGGCCCTCGACGGCGCGGTGCACGCGTGCGCGATGATCCAAATCGAGACCCGTGGTGCGCTCACTGACGTGGATGAAATCGCTGCGATTGACGGTGTTGACATGCTCTTCGTTGGTCCGCTCGACCTCAGCTACTCGCTCGGAATTCCTCGACAATACGACCACCCCGACTTTCTCACCGCGCTCGATTTGGTGCTTGCCGCGACAAACCGCGCCGGGATTGCCGCCGGGATCCTCGCCCCCGACGCCGAAACCGCGCAGCGACACATTGACCGCGGATTTAGGTTCATCGCCGTGTCGTCCGACTCGGTACTCTTGTCCGCCGCAATTCGCCAGAACGTGACCGCCCTGAAAGGATCCGCCTCATGATCGCCTCCTCCCGCACCGAAGTTGGCGTCGGACTCATCAGCGTCGGCTGGATGGGCAAGGTCCACAGTCGCGCCTACGGCGCTGTCCCCGTGGTTTACCCCGAACTGGGTATCGTCCCCAAACTCATTATTGCTGCGGACACCGAGCCGTCGCGTGCCGAGTACGCGAAGGAAGTTCTCGGCTATGCCGAATCAACCCTGGACTATCACGAGGTGCTCGCTCATCCCGATGTCGACGTCGTGTCGATCTGCGCACCGAACTTCCTTCACGCCGAGATCGGTATTGCCGCAGCAAAAGCGGGTAAAGCGTTCTGGATTGAAAAGCCGGTCGGTCGGGGTGTGGACGAAACCCGTGCCGTCGAAGCAGCTGCAAACGAGGCCGGAGTCGTCTCGAGCATCGGGTTCAACTACCGCCACGCGCCTGCTATCGAAAAAGCCAAGCAGATGATTGCCGACGGTCACCTTGGTCGCATCACGAATATTCGCGGAACTTTCTTCGCCGACTATTCGTCTGAACCTAACGGCGCTCTGTCATGGCGTTTCACGCGAGCCCTCGCTGGAAGCGGCGTGCTCGGTGATCTGATGGGACACCTCGTCGACCTGATGCAATATGTCGTCGGACCGATCTCTGATGTCTCTGCTCTGACCTCGACCGTCCACACTCAGCGCCCGATCCAACAAATGGGCAAGGGAACGCATTTCGACGTGATCGAAGGTGGCGAGTTGGGCGACGTTGAGAACGAGGATTACGCCGCGATGCTCGTCCGTTTCGCGGGAAATGCGGTCGCGGCAGGTGCGGTCGGAACACTTGAGGCGTCTCGAGTCGCGGTCGGACCTCGCGCGTCGTACAACATCGAAATCTACGGAACCGAGGGTTCGCTCAAGTGGGACTTCGAACGCATGAATGAGTTCGACGTGGCGATTGGCCGCTCGGGTGAACTGCTCGGCTACCAGCGGGTGATGACGGGATTGACCTTTGGCGATTTCGACCACTTCCACCCCGGGCCCGGCATGGGACTCGGATTTGACGACCTCAAAGTCATTGAGGCGCGCAAGTTCCTTGAGTCCTACGTCGGACGCAACCACGTTAACTCGAACATTCACGACGCAGTCGCGGCCGCCCAGGTGATTGATGCCGCTGAGCGTTCTGCCGATAGCGGCAAGTGGATTCACCTTGAGCCGGTTGCGGGCGTCACCGCCGCGATTCGATAAGAGCCGAAATGTCGGTCGTTGTCGCTCTCGGTCCGGTCGACCGGCCTATTGTCGAAAAGCACCTCGGCGGCAATCACGTCCTTGTGTCCGACGCATCCGCCATCGACTTGGCTAAGGCTGAAGGGGCCATTGTTCGAGGCAACGTGACCGTTGACCGCGCGCTGTTCGATGCGATGCCCAAGCTTCGGGTGTTGGCGCGAACCGGTGTTGGCACTGAACTGGTCGACCTCGATGTCGCGCGCGAACGATCAATTCCCGTCGTCATCACCCCGGGAAGCAACACCAACGCGGTCGCCGAGGGTGCTCTCGCAATGATGTTGCACCTCACCAAAAATCTCGCGGCGATGACCGAACTCGTGCGAGACGGCCGCTGGGACGAGCGCGAGAACTACCCGCTTGGAGACATCGACGGGTCAACCGTTGGCATAGTCGGGTGGGGGCGAATCGGTCAACGTCTCGGTGCAGTCGCAGGTGCACTCGGAGCAACCGTCCGCGCATTCGATCCTGCCGCGTCGGTTCCAACCGGTATTCGAGCAGATTCGCTCGCCGAACTGCTCGCGGTCAGTGATGTGGTGTCGCTTCACGCGCCGCTCATCGAGTCGACACACCACATGATCAACGACGAGACGCTGGCGGGCATCAAGCCGGGTGCGATCCTCATCAATTGTGGTCGAGGACCGCTCATCGACATCGATGCGGTATACCGAGCTCTCCAGGCCGGACAATTGACGGGAGTTGGCCTCGACGTGTTCGATGAGGAACCACCCGCGATACACCCGATCATGAGCGACCCGCGGGTCGTCACGACTCCTCACGTAATGGGACTTACTCGAACAGCCGCGGCTCAAACGTACGCTGACGCGGCCGATGGCATCCGCGCGGTACTCGAGGGCAGGCCTCCGGCCGCAATCGCGACGTGACGGTTTAGTCGAGGCTCGCGAGTAGGCGATTGGTCGAGATCATCGCTCCGCCGAGAACGGCGGGAACGCCTCCGCCAGGGTGAACCGACGCGCCAACCCGCCATAACCACGGCCGTCGCCTCGACGAGTAGCTGGGCTTGTGAAACGGGCCGCTCTGCCACCATGGGTGTCCCTCGCCGTACAACGCCCCGCCCACGGCTCCGAATCCGGCGAAGTACTCGGGGTGAAAGACGGTGTGGTCGGTGATCATCGTCGACAATTCGCGCGGCAACCCCATCACGTCACTGATTCGACGCATCTCAGCCTGAACAAACTCGTGGTCAATTCCGTATCGTTTGCCGTCCGGTGGTGCGGTGAGCAAAATGGCAGCGGTCGGACGGTCATTCGGATAGATATGTCCGGCTCGGTAGTAGTTGAGGAACGCCATCGTCTGATTCGGCAGAGTCTTCGTTCGAATGCTCTCGTACAGGTCGGCGGGGTCGTCCGGCATGATGACCGAGTGAGTGACGATTTCGGGCGGTAGCTCTTCGTCGAGCACGGCGAACACGGCAATTCCCGAGCACGACAGCGCTTTCGGGGCGCGAACTCGTTGCCCAAGCAACCGTTCGAGAATGCCCGCATCGAGCCCGCTGACAACAACATCCGCGTCGTATTCCGCGGACTCTGTGACGACCTTCCCTCGCGACACCGAGACAACGGGTTCACCGAGTCGAATGGTGGCCCCCGAATTGGTCGCAAGCGTGGCGATGGTCTGCGGGATCTCGTTGACTCCGCCGGTCGGCACCCAAACGCCGTCCGTCGACATGACGGCGGGCATCGTCGCGAACAGAGCGAGAGTTTTGGCCGGGGATACTCCCGCGTTAAGAGTGTGAATCGAGATGACTTCGCGCAGGTTTTCCGGCATCCAATCGAGGCCGTCAAGATATCTGTCGGTGTTGAGCCGGGTGCCGTAGTGGCTGAATAGCGCGGCGGCCGCCGGATAAATCGCGGGGTCCCACGGGTCGTTCGTCAACATCGTGGTGATGTGGCGACCGAGCGGGCCGTGTTCCGCCTCGAATCGGTCCCACGGTTCTCGCCACGGGTGTCCGGCTTCGACCGGAAGGTTGGCGACATCGCCACGAAAGTAATACCGACCGACTTCGGGAAGTCGTTCAAGGACGAGCGGTGCGATCTCACGAGAAGTCGGCGCACCGGCTGGACCGAGCTCGTCGAATCGGTCGAGGAATTTCTCGAGTGCAGCGGGAAAGGTAATCAGTGATGGCCCGGTGTCGATGCGTTGACCGGCGACCTCAATGCGACGACTTTTGCCACCAATCCAGTCGTTCTTGTCGATGACCGTGACGTCGTGACCTGCGCGTGCAAGGAGCGCGGCCGACGACAGGCCCCCGAGTCCCGCCCCGATGACGACGACGCGGCGAGGTGTCACGGGTATAGCCCGAGCGTGATGCCCGTCACCAATTGAACGCCGGCGACCGCCCCCGCGACATATGGGAACGCAACCGAAAACTTGTACAAGCGCTTTGCTTCGAGGCTGGTCGGGGTTCGCCAGTTCGCGACGAGGAGCCATCCCGAGATGACCCCGGAGACGATTGCGACCGGAGGGTTCACTATCGCAAACGCAACGGTCGAGACGATCCACCACGCACCAGACCACACCAACGAACCCTTGACCCCGAACTTGACCGCGGTGGTGACGATTCCCGCCGCAGCGTCCTCGTCGATGTCCTGAATGGCGTCATAGACGTGCTTCGCCATGCTCCACGCCATGAGCCCGATGACTGCCGGCCACATCGGCTCGACTCCAAGTGCGAGGGGTACAAACGCGAGCGGGAAAGCGTAATCAGCGTTGCTGACAGAGTCCCAGACGGGTCGTGCCTTGAATCGGAGTGGCGTGGACGAATACTGCCAGAACGAGAACGAATAGGCGAGCATCCACAGGAACGCGGCTAACGGAACCGTGATTGCGAAATAAACGAGGAATGGGACATTGAGGAGGACGACGCCCCAATTGATCATCCGCACCTCGGAGGGTTTGATCTTGGCCCCGCCAAAGCCCCCCTTGCGGTCGTTCTCCGCGTCGGTGTCCTGATCATAAATGTCGTTGATGCCGTAAATCAGCAGATTGAACGGCAGGGTCACCCAAACGAGGATCGGCAGGATCTCCCAGGTCCAGAGGTACCCTGCCAACCACATGCCCACGACCGTCGTGCCGATCGTGTTGACCCACAGAACGGGACGAGAGATTTCGGTTAGTCGGCGAAGCACAATACCCACTCTAACTTCTGCACGCGAGTGCAGAGCCGAGTGGGCATTGAGATTGTCGCTAGACGAGGTTGTCGAGGTGCGGGTCTCCGACGCGGGTCGGGACCATGACTGCCTGAATCTCAGCGCGGTTGAGCAGGTCCGTCATGCGGCGCTGGCGCTGCTTGGGGATCAG